>JAYUFA010000391.1:0-4343 GCA_043738925.1 Actinomycetota bacterium | reverse complement strand
TGCTCCGCACCGAGCCGAACCGCCATCGCGTGCCCGCCCACTTCCTTCGCGTAGAAGTCGTCGAGCCGACCGGGTCGGATGCGTACGTCGTAGATCGTGAAGAGCGCCATGGTCAGCCTGTCAGTGCTCGCCACATGCGTTCGGGAGTGAACGGCATGTCGACATGTTCGATGCCGAGGTGCGCCAGCGCATCGCACACGGCATTTTGCACCGCGGGTGTTGCGCCGATCGTGCCCGACTCGCCGATGCCCTTGGCCCCGAGTGGATTGCGTGGGGTGGGCGTTTCGTGCTCGTGCAGCTCGAAGCTCGGGAGCTCGGTCATCGAGATGATGCCGTAGTCCGCGAAGTTCGACGTGAGCGGATTGCCGTCCTCGTCGTAGCGGATCTCCTCCATCAGCGACTGCGCGATGCCTTGCGCGATGCCGCCGTGGCGTTGGCCCTCGACAAGGACCGGGTTGAGGATCTTGCCCGCGTCGTCGCACGTGACGATACGCACGACCGTGGTCTCACCGGTATCGGTGTCGACGTCGACCACCACGAGGTGCGTTCCGAAGGGGAACGACGCGCCCGCCATCTGGTCGGTCTCGGCATCGAGGCTGCCACCCGCGGCGGCCGCGACCTCGACCCAGGTCTTCGCGACCGATGGCGTGCCCTGCACGTGGAACGTTCCAGAGACCTTGTCGAGCACGATGTCGTCGGCATTGGCCTCGAGCAGATTTGCGGCGATCTCGCGGGCCTTGTCGACCACTTGCCCCGCTGCCACATACACCGCTGATCCGCCAGCCTGGAGCGACTTCGATGCGTTCGTGCCCGCGCCTTTCGGCACGACGTCGGTGTCGCCCTGAACGAGCGTGATGTCGTCCATGGCGATGCCCGTCTGATCCGATACCAACATTGCGAACGCCGTGGCATGACCTTGGCCGTGCGAGAACGAACCCGAGTAGATCGTGGCCTTGCCGTCGCCGCCGATGACCACCTTGCCCCACTCGGTGGACCCAGGCGCGGGGCCGGCGGTGATCTCGACATACACCGCGACGCCGATGCCCAGCTGTTTGGCGTCGCCCGCCGCACGGCGCCGAGCCTGCTCGGAGCGCAACGCCGCGTAGTCGGCGTGTTCGAGCACGAGGTCGAGCGAGCGCTCGTAGTCGCCGGTGTCGTATGCCGTGCCGACCGCGGTGGTGAAGGGGAACTGGTCTTTGCCGATGAGGTTCTTGCGGCGTACGTCAACCGGGTCCATGCCGATCTCGGCTGCGAACAGATCCATGGCGCGCTCGATCGCGGCCGTTGCCTCAGGCCGACCCGCGCCGCGGAATGCAACCACCGGCGCCGTGTTCGTAACAACCGCCTTGGCCGCGGTTTCGATCTTCGGGATCGCGTACACACCCGACGACATGACGTGCGTGAAGAAGGGTAGGAACCCGCCGAGCATGCAGTACGCGCCTGCGCCGCCGATGACCTCGAGGCGATAGGCGAGCACGGTGCCGTCGCGCGAGCCACCGATGGCGAGTTGTTGCACCTGGTCGCGGCCATGTGCCCAGCCGGTCATCGCCTCGGTGCGTGTCTCGGCCCAACGCATCGGCCGACCGTGACGACGTGCCAGTTCGGGCAACAGAACTTCTTCGGGCGTGCCTTCCATTTTGAGGCCGAAGCCGCCGCCGACATCGGCAGTGATGACGTGACAGGTCTCGGGCGTGAGCCCGTAGATCTTCTGCAGCGTTCCCCAGATGGTGTGCGGACCCTGATTCGAGTTCCAGAACGTGAGCTTGTCGCCTTCCCACACACAAGCAACCGAACGGCTCTCGAGTGGCGCGGCGTGCAGGCGGTTGTTGACGACCCGTTGACGCACGACGACCTCGCAGCCGTCGAAGAACGAGTCGTCGGTAACGCCCTTCATCATCTGGAACGCGACAAAGTCGACACCGACATTGGAGCCGAGCTCCGGATAGAGCAATCCTTCGCCGCGCGCTGCTGCTTCGAGATCAACCACCGCCGTGAGAGGCGCGTAGTCGACTGCGACGAGCTCGGCTGCGTCGGCGCCGATGTAGGGGTTCTCGGCGACGATGGCTGCGACCGGTTCGCCGACGAATCGCACCACGCCGTCGGCGAGCCACGGCCGCGTCATCATCGCGGGCGGGAACAGCGGCACCATTGCCTGCAGGTTCGCCAGTTCGGTGATATCGGCGGCGGTGTAGACCCCGAGCACGCCCGGCAGCGAGACCGCCCCGCTCGTGTCGATTCCGGTGATGGTGGCTGACGCAACGGTCGAGCGCACATAGGTCACCGACGCGGCGCCGGCAAGGCGCACGTCGCGCAGATCCGCTGTATAGACCGCGCCGCGCGTCAAGAACGCCGGGTCCTCCTTGCGAAGGACACGATTACCGAGAATGCTCATCGCCTACTCCCAGTCGACCCCGACGAGAACCCGTTCTCGTTCAGGCGGGTGGACTTTAGCGGCTGCAGTGCCGTCGAGCCTCAGAGGGCGACGATCAAAACGGCCAGACCGGCGGCACGGCATTGCTGTTGACCTTCGGAGGCAGGATCGCGTAGGTCTCCTCGCCCGGCTTGACCAGGCTGTATTCGGAACGCGCGATGCGCTCGATCTCCTCTGGCGTGTTCAGCGCATCGACGCGTGCTTGCAGTCGTGCGTTGTCCGATTGAAGCTGCGCGAGCGTGTGTTCGCGCGACGCGGTCTGCGAACGCTGTGCCAGGTACTGCCGCACCGGGAACACACCGAGCGACAACACGACAAGCACCGAGAGCACGCCGATCGCGCACCACAGCACGCGCCGACCGCGAGGACCGATCGTGGGCTTGTGCCCCGCCTTTGATTCGGTCGCTGAGGTGTCCGCCATCAGGCGCGGCCCCGCCGGCCACTGAGCGCGGAAGCGCCACGAAAGGCTGCCGCCTCGTCGAGATCCTCCTCGATGCGCAACAACTGGTTGTATTTGGCGACACGATCGGACCGCGCCGGTGCGCCCGTCTTGATCTGGCCACAGTTGGTGGCAACGGCGAGGTCGGCGATGGTGGTGTCTTCGCTCTCGCCCGACCGGTGCGACATGACTGCGGTGTAGCCACCTCGGTGCGCCAACTCGACCGCGTCGAGCGTCTCGGTGAGCGTGCCGATCTGATTGACCTTCACGAGAATGGAGTTCGCGACGCCGGCGCCGATGCCGCGAGCAAGCCGCGTCGTGTTGGTGACGAACAGGTCATCGCCGACCAACTGCACACGCGTGCCAAGACGATCGGTGATGGCCTTCCAACCATCCCAATCCTCTTCGGACATACCGTCTTCGATGGACACGATCGGGTACTTGTCACACCAACCGGCGAGCAGGTCGATCATCGCATCGGGAGACAGTGATTTGCCTTCGCCGTCGAGTTGGTAGGCGCCGTCAGAAAAGAACTCGGTCGAGGCCACATCGAGTGCGAGCGCAATGTCGGTGCCAGGCGTGAAGCCGGCCTGCTCGATCGCGAGCATCAACACCTGCAACGCCTCTTCGTTCGACGAGAGGTTCGGCGCGAACCCGCCCTCATCGCCGATCGATGTCGACAAACCACGATCGTGCAGCACGTTCTTCAACACGTGGTAGGTCTGCGTGCCCCATCGCAACGCCTCCGCGAAACTCGATGCACCGATCGGCATGATCATGAACTCTTGAAGATCGACGTTGTTGTCGGCGTGTGCGCCGCCGTTCAAGACGTTCATCATCGGCACGGGCAACACATGCGCGTTGGTGCCGCCGATGTAGCGATACAGCGGCAACTCAAGTTCTGTGGCAGCAGCCTTCGCAATCGCGAGCGACACACCAAGCAACGCGTTCGCTCCGAGGCGACTCTTGTTGTCGGTGCCGTCGAGATCGCACAGAATGCGGTCGATCGTGCGCTGCTCGAGCGCCTCGAAACCCTCAATGGCATCGGCGATCTCACCATTCACATGGTGCACGGCGTTCAGTACGCCCTTACCACCGTAGCGATCGCCACCGTCGCGTAGCTCGACCGCCTCGAACTGCCCGGTCGACGCGCCGCTCGGCACGATGGCACGACCTTGCGCGCCGGACTCGAGCACGACCTCGACCTCGACGGTGGGATTGCCACGTGAGTCGAGAACTTCGCGACCGATGAGGAAGTCGATGGTGGACACGCTGTGCACTCCCGTTGCTCGTGGCGCACGAGGTTACACCGCGGCTGCGCGCGGACGGTGTTCATCCCTGCGTTGCTGGGCGTTCAACTCGCGCGGACGGTGAGGCTTCGGTGATCTCCGCAGCACGAAATGCTGCTGCGACCTGCTGCGCGACGCGACGCAACGCCTGCTCGGCGTCGACGCCATCGGCGCGTGCTCGCGC
>JAYUFA010000390.1:0-4343 GCA_043738925.1 Actinomycetota bacterium | reverse complement strand
CGTTCAGCATCGACAGGCGCCCCGGTTCGTGCGCGGCGACGAAAGCCTCTTCGTTCGTGTTGGCCGGTTGCCAACCCAACGCGCGCAGACGATCGTTTGCGATCACCCAGGGGTACACGGTGTACGCGACGATGCCGGGCGGAGCGGACGCGACGCCCGATCGCCAACGCATCTCGGCGATCGCGTTCAACACCCAACGCGGCACGCGTGGGCGCGGGCGATTCCACGCGAGGGCGTTCAACATCTCTGGACGTATCCAACCATCGGGAGCTACGTTCAAGACCCCGTCAACCTCGGCCGTGCTCGCAACCACGATCGCCTCGACAAGATCGTCGACATGCAGGTACTGCGCCGGCGGATCTTCGTCGGTGCGTATGGCGGCGACCTGGCGCAGCAGGCGAGCAACGCGACTCGGTTGCCCGTCGGCAACGATGACCGTGGGCCTCAGTACCGCCAGGCTCAACGCTGGATGCACGGTTCGCCACTCGAGCGCGCGACGTTCGAGTTCGGCGCGCTGCACGGCGAACGCGAACTCGGGGTTCGGCCGGACATACGTGTCCTCGGTCATCGGTATCGAGTTGTTGGCCCACGCGCCGTAGACCATCGCAGTGGAGAGCAGCAGCGCGTGGCGTACGCCCGCGCTCGCCGCATGTTCCAGCACTCTGACGGCGAGGTCGAGATCATCTGACGCGCCGTCGAGCGAGACCGCATCAACTGGAAACGAGCCAGCCAGGTGCACGAGCCGATCGGCACCGTCAAAAACCTCGTCGAGCCGCGCGTGGGCAAGATCGAGACCCAGCACCGAACTCGTACCTTGGGAGTCGGTAAGCGCCGACGGGCGATCGATCGCCACCACCTCATGACCGCGGCTGCGCAAATGCTCGGCAACGCGCGATCCGACGAAGCCGGCCGCGCCGGTGACCACGACCTTCACGAGCGGTGGTCGCCGCGTACGCGACGGAATCGAGGATGCACACACCTACGATGCCCGTATGAGCGACGAAGGTCCACTCGGCGGCAACGATCCGTTCGCTTCACTGCCGTTCTTCGGCGACCTGTTTCGCATGCTTTCGTCGTCCTCGTCGCCTGCGGCCGCATGGGACTCTGCCCGCCAGCTTGCGGTCAGCGTCGCGACCGAAGGCCAAAGCGAGCACAACGTCGACCCGAGTCAACGCATCGCCCTCGAACAACTCGGGCGCGTTGCCGACCTGTACGTAGCGAACGCGTCTGGCCTCACCACTGCGGTCGGCGGACGCTCACCGGAGATCACGCCGGTCACGCGCGGCGAGTGGGCCCGCCAGACCATCGACGCGTATCGACCGTTACTCGAACGCTTGAGCGCATCGCTCATCTCGCAGCCCTCGCCTCTCCCGGCCGAGCTGGCCGACGACCCCGCCGCCGCGATGTTCGCACCGATGATGCAGGCAATGGCGCCGATGTTGCTGGCGATGACTGCGGGCAGCATGGTCGGCCAGCTCGCGACGCGATGCCTCGGTGGTTTCGACCTACCGATTCCGCGCTCCAACAGCCACGAGCTGCTGGTTATCGTGCACAACGTCGATCACTTCTCCGAAGAATGGAGCTTGCCGGTCGACGAGCTGCGCCTGTGGGTGTGCATCCACGAACTCGCGCATCACGCGGTGCTCGGCACGGCACACGTGAGCGACACGTTGCACGACTTGCTCGAAGCCTACGCATCGGGGTTTCGGGCCGACCCCGCGGCGCTGCTCGATCGCGTCGGCGACATCGACCCGGCGGCCGGCGCCGATGCGTTGGCGCGTCTGAAGGAATCGCTCTCTGATCCCGATGTCGTGCTCGGCGTCGTGCAGAGTCCGCAGCAGCGCGCGATGTTGCCCAACCTCGAAGCACTCGTCGCAGTCATCGTCGGCGTCGTCGACCATGTCATGGACGCGATCGGCACGTCGCTGATGCCCGCGTACGATCGCATCACCGAGGCCGTGCGGCGCCACCGTGTCGAGACAGGGCGCGCTGACCGTTTCGTCGAACGCATTCTCGGCCTCAATCTCACGCAGGCGCAATACGACCGCGGCAACGCCTTCGTGAACGGTGTGGTCGAACGTGCGGGCGAGGCTGGCGTTGCGCGACTTTGGGACCGCGCCGAAAATTTGCCTACGCCGGCCGAAGTCGATGCACCCGGCTTATGGCTCGCGCGTCTCGACCTGCCTGACGCCTGACGCCTGACGCGCCCGCGCGCTGCGCGCCTATTGGCTCGGTTTCTCTCGATCGCGGCTGCGCTTCTGCTCGATGTGGACGCCGTCGCCGGCGCTGATCACCGGTTCGACCCGACCGCCGCCCCACGCATCGGCATCGGTACGCACCGGCTCGGCTATCGGCGGCGTGGGTCGTGGTGACTCGTGGGCCGCGATCAGGTCGGGGTCGAGCACAATCACACGCGTCGGATCGAGGCCATCGAAAACGAGTGTGGGGTCAACCGGCTGGGGTACCTCGTGCGCCCGCTTGTCGGCACGTTCGCGCGCCCATCGGGCGCGTGAGACCCGTCTGGCGCGCCCGACGCTCTCGCCTGCGGTGCCCACGCCGATGATGTAGCTGGACGCCGCCGCCGCCGCAGCGATCGCCACAAGCGCGTAGCCGTATCGGACACGAAACGGAACGACCACGGGGATGAATGCACCGATCACCCACGTGAGTTGAAACCGCGCCTCGAAGCGTGCGAACGAGCGGCCGTAGTTGGCATCCGGCGCATCGCGTTGCACGAGTGAATCGAACGCCAGCTTTCCGGCGCCGGCGGCCAACGCGACCGTCGCCGACAACAAGAACGCGCCGAGCAGCCCGGAATTCCACGTGGCGATGGCACCCACGATCGCCGTGAGGATCAGCACGCCCAACACGATGCGCTCCTCCGCGACGCGGCGGCGCAACGCAGGAGCCACGCGCGCTCCGACGAGAGCGCCGATACCAGCGCCGGCGACCACGACACCGAAGTGCCAGGCCGGAGCCCGCGGGTCACCTGCGACGTTGATCTTGCGCACCAGCGCGGTCGACGCCCCCAGCGCTGCGCCAAGTGGCTTGACGTTTGTGCCCGGCCGGCCACCACGAAACTCGAACGCCAACAGGAACGTCATGAACCCGACGATGCCGCGAAGCACGCCCATCGCAGTGCCCGCCAGCAAGATGCCCGTGCCCCGCAACTCGCGAACCTCATCAACGCCAGCCGGTCGATCGGCCACGGCGAGCGACGGCAGCTGGAACGACGCGATGCCCCCGACGACGAACACGACGAACGCGACCGCGGCCGACCACGCGGGACCACCGATGAGCGAGAGCAGTGCTCCGAACGCGGCGCCGCCCATCGACCCGACGGCAGACAGCAATGCCAACTTCGAGTTGGCCTCGACGAGTTGGCGTTGGGAATCGACAAGCTTCGGCACGAGTGCACGGTTCGCGATGACGTACGTCTTCTGCATGATCAACATGACGAAGGCTTCGGGGAACAACAACAAGCTATGGATGTGGTTCACCATCAAAAACGCGACGACCGCCCGGCCGAATGTGGAGATCACCACCATGGTGCGGCGACCGCCGCGAGCACGATCGACGGCGGGTCCGATCAACGGGGTGACCACGGCAAAGGGTGCGATGGTCAACAACAGATAGAGCGCCACCTTCTCGCGGGCCGCGCTCGGATCGACGGAGAAGAAGATCGATCCGGCCAGCGCAATCGTGACGAGGCCATCACCGATGGACGACAAGGTGTGGACGCGCGCGAACCGCTGGAACGGTGTCGCGAGCACGGCGACTGGTTGGCCGCGACCCGCGGGCTTTTGGAGCGGGCGCCAACCTGGTGCGGTCACGCGGCCATGGTAGGGGTTGCCATGCGTCACCCGCAGCACGCGACGAAATGGGCGCGCCGTCGCAGCGGTGCCGCGCGGTCCCACTCGGCTATCGGCTCGTGGTCGAGACAACCGCGATAGACAGCACCGGTGAGCGAGCTGTTGGCCGTGTACGGAACGCTGCGGCGTGGCGGGCGCCTCCATGCGAGGCTCGGCTCGGCTCGAGGACAAACGGCTTACGTCGGGTCAGCGGTCATCCGCGGCCATCTGTATGAGGTGTCGGCCGACCGTCGTGACGACGCGGTCGACGTTTCCTACCCGTGCTATTACCCAGGCCCGAGCGGACATGTCGTGGTCGACCTGTACGACGTGCGTGACCCAACGTTGTGGATCGAGCTCGACGAACTCGAAGGTTTCAACCCGGACGACCTCGATCGAAGCGAGTACCACCGTCGCCGTATGGCCTTGCTCGACGTGACCCCCGATGATCTGGACGCTGCCCAAGCGTGGACCTACGTGTACGTCGGCGGC
>JAYUFA010000389.1:0-11523 GCA_043738925.1 Actinomycetota bacterium | reverse complement strand
CTCGTTTCGCGACCCTGCCAGAACTCGATGCGCTCAGGAACGACGCGATAGCCACCCCAATACGGCGGCCGAGGCACATCACCGCCCTCGAATCGCTTAGCGGCAGACGTGAACAGATCATCCAGGGCAGCGCGCGACGCCACGATTGTCGACTGGTCAGATGCCCACGCCGCGAGTTGACGATCACGAGGCCGCGATGCGAAGTAGGCGTCGGACGTCGCGGCGTCGACCCGCGTCGATGTACCGTCGACGCGAACCTGTCGGCGCAGGGCCGTCCACAAGAAGTGCAGCGACGCTCGGCCGGTGGCCTCGATCGCTCGACCTTTCGCACTGTGATAGTTCGTGTAGAAGACCAGCCCGTTCGCATCGATGCCTCGCACCAATACTGCTCGTGCCGTAGGCACGCCCCGCGCGTCGACCGTGGCCACCGTGGCCGCTTCCGGCTCGAAGAGGCCGGCGGCGCGCGCCTGGTCGATCCACGACGCACACGTCACGATTGGATCGGCACCGAGATCGTGGGCATCGAGTCCGACTTCGTCGAAGCGAGCCCGCATCGCAGCGAGCGCGTCGTCCGTGCTCATGGGGCCGTGATTTGCGTATCGCCGCGCAAGTACGGCGCCAGGATTTCGGGCAGCGCGATCGAGCCGTCGGGTTGGCGGTAGGTCTCGACGAGCGCTGCCCACACACGGGGCACGGCCAGCGCTGAACCATTCAACGTGTGCACAAGTTGCGTGCCCTTTTGCCCCGCGGGTCGGTAACGGATGTTGGCCCGGCGAGCCTGGTAGTCGCCGAACCACGAGCACGACGAAACCTCGAGCCACTTGGCGGCGCCCGGCGCGTAGACCTCGATATCCCAAGTGCGCGCGGCGCTGTTGCCAAGGTCGCCCGCACAGATGTCGATGACTCGATAGGCCAGACCGAGATCACGGATCAACCCTTCGGCGCGGGCGAGGATGTCGTCGTGCGCGTCGGCGGCTTGGTCAGGCGTGGTGTAGGCCAAGATCTCGACCTTGTCGAACTCGTGCACGCGCAGAAGCCCGCGCGTATCGCGACCCGCCGAGCCCGCCTCGCGCCGAAAGCACGATGTGTGCGCCATGAGCCGCATGGGCAGCGCCGCGTCGTCGAGGATCTCGTCGCGTGCGAGCGACGTGAGCGGTACTTCGGCCGTTGGGATGGCCCAAAGGTCATCGCGTTCGAGGTGGTATGCCTCGTCCGCGAACTTGGGCAGGTGGCCGGTCGAGATCATGGTGTCGGTGCGCACCAAGGTGGGCGGGCGAATTTCCTCGTAGGCGTCGGCGTTGCGATCGAGCGCGTACTGCACGAGCGCGCGCACAAGCGCGGCGCCCTTGCGGCGGTACATGACGAACATCGAGCCCGACATCTTGGCGCCACGCTCAACGTCGAGAATGCCAAGTTGCTCGCCGATCTCCCAATGGGGCACGCGCTGATTCGCCGCATACGCGTCGGGGTCGAACCGTTCGGTGCGCAGAACCACATTGGCGTGCTCGTTCTCGCCGTCGGGGCACGCGTCAGCCGGCAGGTTCGCGACGCGGAGCAAACGCTCGCGCACGTCGTTGGCCAACACGTCGAAGCGCTCCGCAAGCGCTTTCTCGTCGTCGCCGAGCGCGCGGCTGCGGGCCGCGACGTCGTCGGCGCGTGCATCACCGTCGCGGCGAAGCTGCCCGACCTGTTTCGACAGAGCCGAGATCTCGCTGCGAACGTGGTCGCGTTGCTCGCCAACCGTGCGCTGCTCGCGATCGAGTGCGAGCACCTCGTCGATGGCCGACGTGTCGTGACCACGGCGGCCTAACGCAGCCTTTACGGCATCGGGTTCGGCGCGAATGCGGCGGATGTCGAGCATGGCGAGCACGGTACGCGCACAACGATCGCCGCGTGCGTCAATTCGACGTCAGGCCACCCGACCCCTGATTGCCGGACACAGGATCGCGCGGCGCGGGCCCGAGTCGCTCGAAGGCGTCGGCGACCTGCTCATAGGTCAGTTCCGCGGGCAGGTCGGTCGTCGGCCCCGGGTCGTCTCGAGGCACGACGATGCGCGAACGGTTGCCGTCGTCGCTCTCCGCGCTCGCAGTCCAGCGGAAGAACAACACCGCGATGATGATCCACAGATAGAACCCGCCCATGATTTTCATGATCGCTCCGGCGGCTTGCTGATCGTCGATCACGCCGATGTTCCACAAGCGGAACGAACGGTCATAGACGCGATACACCGGCTTTTCGGCGAACGTCAGCCAGGCGCCCGGAACGGTCGGCACCACCGATTGGAGGAACAGGTAGATCATGCGCGCCGGCAAGCTGATGCGCAGCTCGGGCAGCGGGCCAACCACCGGTGTCCACATCAACAACGCGCTCGCGAACAGTAGCACGTGCATCGTGAAGTGAAACGGTCCGTTCTCCACCGACAGGCGAACCGCGCCTTGCCAATGGAGGAAGAGCACGATGCCGTTGAAAATCAACGCCGCGGGTACCGGCCGCGCCAACTTACGGATCCAACGCGACACCGCGCCGTCGTCGAGCAACACCAGACGAGCGAGCCATTCGGGTGTGGCCTTCAGGAACATCGGCGGCACGATGAACGAGATCAGCAGATGCTGCACCATGTGCACCGAATACAGGTACTGCTCGCCGATGTCGTGCATTGGATAGTCGGCTGCGATCCACAGCAACGCGACCGCACCGAAGAACCACGCCTTTTGACGTTTGGTCACCGCGACAACGCCGGGTGGCACGACCTTCGGTCCGATCACGCGGACGCCGTAGCCGCCGACCAACACGATGCCCGCGACGAGCACCCACACCTCGGGGTGTGGTTGCCAACGCCAGGGATCGGTACCTGCCGCGAGCAGCAGCATCGCTACCAGAATCGGAACGTGGTGAGCATGACCGAATACACCACCACGGCAAAGGTGATACCTGCGACGAACATCGTGGTGAACAGCTTCGAGTCGAACCGCAGGTGCATGAAGAACCCGGCCACGACCGCGAACTTGACGATCATCAAAGGGAACAACACCAAGAGCAGCCCGTTGCCCTTGAGCCCGAACGTGTAGGTGAGCACCTCGGCCGCGGTGAGCGCCGCAAGCAGCGCGGCGATCTTGATGTACTTCAGGTCGGACGGGTGGGCGTGCGCCGACCCGTCATGCGCGACGGGTTCGCTGTGGGTGTCAGCGGCGGTGCTCATCGGCGGCCTTCCTTCACGGGATCAGGTAGACGACGGTGAAGATCAAGATCCACACCACGTCGACGAAGTGCCAGTACAAACCGATGATCTCGACGGTCTCCGCCTGCTGCTGATGCAGGTTGCCTCGCAACGAGCGGATGAAGAGCGACATCAACATGAT
The DNA here is from genome assembly GCA_043738925.1 of Actinomycetota bacterium. GTDB lineage: Bacteria > Actinomycetota > Acidimicrobiia > Acidimicrobiales > WLNW01 > WLNW01. The sequence goes on along the minus strand of JAYUFA010000389.1, from coordinate 8,164 downwards.
GATGCCTACGCTCACGTGCACACCGTGAAAGCCGGTGAGCGTGTAGAACGCTGAGCCGAAGATATTGGTGGTGTAGCCGAGACCTTCGTTGTAGAAGCCGGTGAACTCGTACACCTGGCCACCGATGAAGATCGCGCCAAGCGTGGCGGTCGTGAGCAGCCACAGCCGATTCGATCGTTCGTCGCCTCGTTGAATCGCCGACAACGCGAGCACCATCGTGAGCGAGCTCATGAGAAGCACGAACGAGCTGACCGAGGTGAACGGGATATCGAAAACCTGCTTCGGCCCGATCGCGCCGTGCGCGATGCGGTTCTTGTAGAGCAGGTACGTCGAGATCAACCCACCGAACAGCAGGCACTCTGAGCCGAGAAACAGCCACATGGCGAGCTTGGTGTTCGAGATGCCGGTGGTGTTGCTGTGCTCGTGGGCATCATCAGGCGCGTTCGTGGCCGGCGCGTTTGGTGCAGCCAACACATCAGTCATGGCCGACCTCCTCAGCTCCGACGCCGACCAGAGCCGCTTCGTGCGAGTCGCTATGCCCGCCGTGAGGCTTGTCGGGATCGTCGACCGGTTCCATCGCCCAACCGTAGATACCGGCCAGCACCAAGAAGGCGCCGGGAATGGCGAGGAACAAATTGAAGATGATCGCGTACCCGATGATGGGTAAACCTGCGGCAACGACGATTGGCCAGAACGAGGGCGACGGCAGATGCACGTCGGTCGCATCGCCTTTGTGGGCGACCTCGTCACCCGTCGCTATACGGACAACCTTGTGATCCTTATCAAAGCCATACTTGCGGAACCAGAACTCGTCAAGACCGTGCACTTCGATCTCTTCGTCGAAGTTGTGCGCCGGCACCGGCGAGGCCGTCATCCACTCAAGGCTGCGCGCGTCCCAGGGGTCGGGTCCGGCCTTGGGAATCAATCCCTGCCGGTAGCGCATGGTGCTGCGCACGATGTTGATCACGAACATCAGCACCGACAACGCAATGACGAACGCACCGATCGACACGATGAGGTTCCAAAACGCGAATCCGAAACCGGGTGAGTAGTGATCGATACGTCGGCTCATGCCCTGCAAGCCGAGGATGTGCATCGGGCCGAACGTCATGTTCATGCCGATCAGCTGCAACCAGAAATTGGCCTTGCCCAGGCCACTGCCCAGCTTGAAGCCGAACACCTTGGGCCACCAGAAGTAGAAGCCGCCGAAGAACGCCATGATGATGCCGCCGAACACGATGTAGTGGAAGTGCGCGACGATGTAGTACGTATCGGTCTGCTGCGTATCGGACGGCGACACCGAGTGGGTGACACCCGACAACCCGCCGATCGTGAACATGGCTGGCACGGCGATGGCGTAAAGCATGGGCACTTCGAACCGCAGCCGACCACCCCACATGGTGGCCATCCAATTCAGGATCTTTACGCCGGTCGGCACCGCGATGAACATGGTCGATAGCGAGAAGGCTGTGACCGACAGAGGGCCAATGCCCGACACGAACATGTGATGCGCCCACACACCCCAGCCCATGAAGCCAATGGCGATGCCCGAGCCGACCATGAACCGGTAGCCGAAGATCGGCTTGCGGCTGAACGTGGGGATGATCTCGGACACGATGCCGAATGCGGGTAATACGAGCACGTAGACCTCGGGGTGCCCGAAGATCCAGAACAGGTGCTGCCAAAGCAACGGATCGGCGCCAGCTTCGACGTGGAAGAAGTTCGCCCCGAAACGGCGATCGAACATCAGAAGGAACAATGCGACCGTGATGACCGGGATGGCGAACAGCAGCAGGAACTGCGTGACGAGCAGCATCCACGTAAGCACGGGCATGCGCATGAGACTCATGCCCTTGGTGCGCATGTTGAGCACCGTGGTAATCAAGTTGATCGCGCCCACAAGTGAGGCGATGCCGGTGATCTGCAAGCCCAACGTGTAGAAGTCCATGCCGTGGCCGGGCGAGTAGGCCACACCGGTGTTGGGGGCGTAGGCGAACCAGCCGCCGTCGGCACCGCCGCCGAAGATCCACGACGAGTTCAGGAACAGACCGCCGAGGATGAAGCACCAGAAACTAAACGCGTTGAGGCGCGGGAACGCAACGTCACGAGCGCCGATCTGCAAGGGGATGAAGTAGTTGGCGAACGCTGCGCCCATCGGCATGGCGACCAGGAAGATCATCGTGACGCCGTGCATCGTGTAGACCTGGTTGTAGGTCTCGGCGCTGAGCAGCTTGCCATCGGGCCGGGCAAGTTGGATGCGGATGAGCAGCGCCTCGCAACCGCCGACGAGGAAGAAAACCAGCGCCGACGCGCCGTACATGATGCCGATCTTCTTGTGATCGACCGTGGTGATCCACGAGCGCCAACCCTTCGTGGCCTTTGGTCGCGCGAAGACGCCTAACGGCGTACGCACCTCGGCGGCACGACCCGTGCCAATCGCGAGGGGTTGTTCGATAATTGCCATCAGAGGTCACTCCCGAGATGGGCGGCGGATGAACCAGTGTTGCTCGTGCGTGCCGGGCTCATTGGACCTCGGTCTTTGCGATGATGTCCTGCGTGGGCTTTTGGCCGAGACCAGTGAGGAACGCCACCAAGTCGTTGATCTGATCCTCACTCAGCCCGAGATTCGGCATGCCACGGTTGCCCTGCGCATACGCATCCTTTTCCTTCGGCGGATTGCGGAGCCAGGCTTCGAGCTGAGGCTGATTGAGCGTGCCATCGGCGTTGTACAGGTTGAAGATGCCACCCGCGAACGTGGTGCGTGACGAGAAGTGCGTGAGGTTCGGCGCCGCGTTCGACACCTGCTGCGAGGTGTAGATGTTCTTCGCTGCGTCGGTCAGGACGCGCGCAGTACCGTCGTTGAGGTCCTCGTCGATGCCGGTGGCCAGGTGGCAACGCGAGCACTGGCCGCGGAAGATCACCATGCCGCGATCGGCTGCGGAGGCCGTCGGGGCGGCGACCACCTTCGACGGATCGGCCTTCGGGTCGAACGTCTTGGCGGTGATCGCCTTCTGCTGATCGAGCCATTTCTGGCCCTCGGCCGTAGGTGCCGTCGCCGGTACCTTCTGCTGGGCCAGCCATGTGTCGTAGTCGGCAGGGGTCATGGCCACGACCTGCATACGCATGCGGGAGTGCGAGAGGCCGCAGAACTCGGTGCATTGCCCGAAGTACACGCCGGGTTCGTCGGCTTCGATCTTCCACGGCGCGATACGCCCCGGCACCGCGTCACGCTTGCCGTTCAGCGCCGGGATCCAGAACGAGTGGATGACGTCGCGCGAGCTGATGTACAGGTCGACCTCGCGGTTCGTCGGGATGACGAGCTGGGTCGGGGTGATGACGACGGGGTGCTGTTCCACCTTGCCGTCATGGTTCTGGACCGCATCAACGCGGATGTCGATGCCGGGATCGTAGTCCTTGGCAGGGTCGAAGCCGCCGTCGTAGTAACGGTATTCCCACCACCACTGCTGGCCGACCACGACCACGCTGAGCGCGTTCTTCTTGTCGTAGTGGTTTTGGTCTTGCAGCACCGAAACGGTGCCGACCGCGACAACCGCGAGAATGAGCGCTGGCACGATTGTCCAGCCGATCTCGAGCTTGGTGTTGCCGTGCACCTGCTCAGGGAAGTCGCCCTCTTCGTAGGACTTCACGCCGAACCGCTTGACCATGTACAACGTGGCGCCGCAAATGAGCAACAGCACGATGCCGGCCACGACGAACACCGGGCTGATGAGGTTGTTCACCTCGCGAGAGACCTTGCCTTTCGGCTTCAGCGTGTCGAGCTCAGCGTGGCTTGCACACGAACTCAAAACCAGCGATAGCACCAGCGTTGCCGCGAGCGCGAAGCCATGCCGCGGCGCGCGGGGCTGTTCCGCTGACGGAAGCTGACGCGGCGAGTGAAGAGGCTTCACGTTCATTTCCCTTCCGCCGGCTGTTCGGCGCCCGTCTCGTGGTGAAACGTTCGCTGGCCGATCGCGGCTGCGGTGACACCCGCGGCGATGAAGGCGAGTCCACCCACGAGCACGATGCCCGCAACGATGTTCTTCGAGATGCGGGGCCGCAGCGCAACCAGCACCGCGAGAGCGAGCACGACGACGGCGATGCTTCCGGCCACCCAGACGGCGCCGATGCGACTCGACGACAGCAGCACCCGGGACGCTCCGGCGGGCACGGCAACGATGGCGATAGCGGCGAGCACCGGCAACTCGATCGGTTGCATGACCCGATTGCGCAGCTCACGGTTGGCGACGGGATCACCGGTGGCTCGGTCGGCCCAGGCCTGCATGGTCCACTCGACGATCACAATCGCCGACACAATGGCGCCAGCAACGAATACCGCTGTCGACAGCACGAGGCCCAGCAACAACGCGGCCACGCCGAACATGGCGATCAGCGGCCAGTAGCTGGGCTGCGCGGGGCGTTGCGCGGGCGGTTGGTCGACGCCCAACAATTCGGCCGCAGCCTTCGGGTCGGCGTCGCGGAACGAGATGAACAACAGCCCAAGGAACGCGCACGCGGCGCCGGCCCCGATGAGCAGGGTGTAGCCGGCCACATTGCCGACCGCGCCCTTCCACCCGAGCGACAACGGCCCGGTGTTGTTGCCGCCGGTGGTGTAGCCGAACGTGATCGCGGCGACGAGTGCCCCGAGGGCCATCCCGAAATACAGCTTGAAACTCGTGGTCAGCATGATGGCGTCCTACTTCGCGACGTAGATGCCGAAATAGATGAGGGTGTACACGGCGACCGTGGCGTACCAAAAGATCGCCGCCGCGAGAAGCCCATCGGATTGACGGCTCGAGTACTGGCCGGCCAGGGCCCGGAAGGCCATGAGCGCTATGAAGACCACCCCGACGCCGACCATCACCAGATGTGCACCCGTGATGGTGAAGATCAACAGGCCCTGAAGGGTGGCCGCCTTACCGACGATCGTGAAGCCCATGCTCTTGTAGTAAAAGACGGTCTGGTTGATGACCGCGACGCCGAAGAGGGCCGTGAGCCCGAGCGCGATGTAGACGCGGGGACGATCGTCACGCCGGATCGAGTAGACGGCCCAGGCCATCGTGACGATGGACATCACCATCGTGCCCCACATCATGCCGCCGGGCACGAGCGAAATCGTGCCGGTCTTGATCCACGCCGCGGGGTCATGGTGCGTGGGCAACAAACCGACTTGCTTGGGCACCAGCGGCGCCGACTTGATTGCCGCAGCGCGCTCGGCGAAGTACACCGCGAAGAGCCCGAAAAACATCGACACCGTAGCCACGGTGGCGAACGCCGTGCCAACCAGAAGCGTGCGGGGCCGGGTCGGTTCTGCGGGCGGAAGCAGCGCAGCAGGTTCGGCCGTCATCGTGGTCATCAGGACGCACCTCCGGCATCGACGAGGTCCAGCAGGGGACGATCGGAGCGAACGACGGGCAACGCTTCGCGGAAGTTTCCCACCGGGGGCGGTGACCCAGCGGCCCACTCGAGGGTGTGGGCGTCCCAGGGGTTGGCCGGCGCGTGAGCGCCGCTCGGCACAAATGTGCGAGCGTAGGCGGCCACCACGATCACCATTGCCAACGCGAACAGCAAGAAGCCCACGAAGCCGACCACGTTCATGGCATGCGCCGCATCACGCACCGCCGTCGTGACAAAGCCCGACGGTTGGTCGAAGAACCCGGCCAAAAAGTCGCCGCCGCCCGCCAACAACGCACCGCCGGCCAGCGGGAGAAACGCGACGCGCGCGAGGCCCTCGGGCACTGCGCGACCGGTGAGTTTCGACGACCAGAACACCAAACCGGCGACGCCCACCATCACACTGGCCAACAGCACCACCATCATCTGACCATCGACCGATGACGTGTCACGCAGATGTAACGGCACGAAGACGTTCAGCACGCCGGCGACAACACCTCCGAACAGCACGAGCGCGCCAACAACGGCCAACAAGAACGCCCCGATCGGGCCCTTACTGGTCGGTGCACCCTGGCGTAGCGAATCGGCCCAGGCGCCGAACAGCAACAGGGTCGGCAGTGCAATGGCGTAGGCGACAGTGATGTACACGAACTTGTCGGAGACGTTCGACGCCGACGCGAACGACCCCACGCTCAGCAACCCAAACAGACCAATCGCCGCGAGTACCACGTCGTACATGCGCTGGCGGGCGCGCGCCGCGACCGGCACGATGTCACTGACGATGCCGAGTGCCGGAATGGCGAACGCATAGACCATTGGCTGGCCGAACACCCAGCGAATCTGGTTGTACAGCGCGTCCTCGGCGCCGAACAGCGTGCGGCTGTGCGTGTAGTCGACGTAGGCGAGCACGATGCGACCGAACATCACGGGTAGCGTGATGAACCACACCGACGATGCCACGAGCATCGACCAGGAGAAGGCGGGTACGCGGCGCAGGGTCATGCCGGGCGTGCGCAGGGCAATAACCGTGGTGGCCACGCAGACCGAGGCGAGCAACAACGCGGCGATGAGCAGCCCAATGGCGAGCAACGTCAACTGCACGCCGTGCACCTTGGTGCCGCCGACCAGACCCGGTGCCTCGCCAAGGCCACCGTCGGCGGCGAACCCACCGATGAGCAGCCCGACGCCAAGCAGCCAACACCAGAACGCAGCGGCTGCAGCGCGCGGGAACGCTATGGCAGGCGACCCGACCTGCAGCGGCACGACTGCGGTGGCCAAGCCGATGAACAATGGCAGCACCCCGCATAACAGCAACCCGACGCGTACTGCAACGAACACCTGCCACGCGGAGGTGACCCCAGCGAACACGTCGACGGAGGTGGTCTGGAGCTTCTCGGCACTCGAGAGCACTCCGAGCACGCTCACCGCGAGAAGGAACACCACGCTGGCCAGTACGTACAGACGACCGATGGTGGTGTGATCGCCCGTGGTGACCAGTTCATACAAGCCGCGGGGCTGCACTGCCGTCGTTGCGGACGGCGCGGTCGTCGGTGCCGCCGCGTCAGACTCGGTGATCGTCATGAGTGAACAGGACCTCGGGCGTTGAGTGCTCGTGCTGAGCCGCGTGGAGTCGGGTCGCGACCCGTGACGCGCGATCGTAGGTGGCATTGGGCCGGGGCTGGCGAACCGTGCCGAGTCGGGACTCTACACAGGCCGGAAATACCCTTCGAGTTGGGCGTGTTCGACGGCGCAGTCACCACCCGCTCCGTACCAGTTGGTCGGCCGCCATCGCCGCGAACAGCAACGTGAGGTAGCTGATCGAGTAGCCGAACAAGGCCATCGCTTTTGCCGCTGTGGGCGTACGCAGAACGGAAACGGCCATGGTCGTAAACACCGCCCCGAGTACGATCGCCGCGACGAGGTAGAGCGCACCCATGCCGCCGACCGCGGCGAACACGAGCGTGAGTGCCCACAGCACCACGCTGTACATCACGATGCGCAGGGCGACGGTGTGCAGGCTGGCCACCACCGGCAGCATGGGTACCTCGGCCGCTTCGTAGTCGTCGCGGTAGCGAATGGCCAACGCCCAGAAATGGGGCGGTGTCCACACGAAAATCACTGCGAACAGCACGACCGGCGCCCAACCGAGACTGTTCGTGACTGCGGACCAACCAATGAGCACCGGCGCCGCTCCCGCCGCGCCGCCGATGACGATGTTGCTCGTCGACGTGCGCTTGAGCCAAAGCGTGTAGACGAACACGTAGAACAGACACGCAGCCACGGCCAGCGCCGCCGACAACAGGTTCACGAAGGCCCACAGCCAAGCGAACGCGATCACCTCGATCACGATGGCGAAGATCAGCGCGTTGCGAGGCTCGATGATGCCCGTGACCAACGGGCGGTTCTGTGTGCGCTTCATCAAGCGATCGATATCGCGGTCGACGTACATATTGATGGCGTTCGCGCCTCCCGCCGACAGCGTGCCGCCAAGCACCGTGGCGACCATCAACCACACCGAGGGCAGGCCTTTTTCGGCCACCACCATCGTGGGTACCGTGGTGACGAGCAACAGCTCGATGATGCGCGGTTTCGTCAGCGCGACGTATGCCCCGATTCGCCGTTTGAGGGTGGGCGGAGCGGGCGATAGCACGGCTGGTACGTTAGGTCTGCGATCACGGCGTCGCCAAGGCCGGAACGCAGCGCGTCCGCCATGTCGCCAGCTGATGTGAGGCCGTAGATTGGACGTGATGCCTGCTCGCCGAGGTCAAGAACC
>JAYUFA010000388.1:0-1616 GCA_043738925.1 Actinomycetota bacterium | reverse complement strand
AGAACACCGGACCACGGCTGCGCGAAATGCACGCGGCCAACGCCTCCGGATCCATGCCGTCGGCCTGGGCGAGCTGCGCGAAATATGCCAGCTCGCGGTTTTCGGGGTCGGCTATGCCGAGAACGGCGTCGCGTATTGCTGTACCGCGGTCGGGTGTGCTCGCGAAAAGATTGCTGCCGACACCCGCAACAACGATCTTGCGAAAGCGATCGGGTTCCCACGCCGCGCAGATCAACGTCGTGCGCGCGCCCATCGAGAAGCCGACAATGTCGACGGGGCCCGCAGGAAGCTCGTCGAGCACGCGCTGCTCAAGTTTCTCGTACGCCTCGACTTCGTGCGGCTTCGGCGCGGTGCCATGGCCGAGCAGGTCGATCGCAATGACCTCGCGGCCGGCGTCGTGCAGCAGATCAACCCATCCGTTGTGACGCCACGTACTGTCGAACGTGGTGGCAAACCCATGAAGCAGCGCAACGGGAGGAAGGGACATTGCGCAGACCTTACTGTCCGGCGGGTTCAGCCTTATCGGACGAGCCGCGGCGCATCACGGTGTCCGCCACGAGCGCCAGCGCGGCGACAAGCACCACTGCGTGCGTGGCCGCGAACGATGTCGGCCATTCGACACCGAGTGGATAGCGATTGCGATACTGCTTGGCCACGTACCACGCGCCGACGAATACGAACGACGTTGGCGGAACCACGCGCAGGACAGCGCTGCGCGGCCACCGCGAGGCCACCAATACCAGTGCCGCCATCGCGATACCGACCGTGGTGCCGCCGATGACAAACCCCACGAGCCCCCAGCCGACGACGTGGCCGGCGGACGACCATGCGCGGCGACGTGGCGCGAGCGGCCTCGGCCATTGCAACGAAGGACCGATCGGCTCGCCGACAACCGCGGTCCACGAGGATGCAGCGCGCCGATCGCGTTTCGCGAGCCATAAGCCCGACATCAGCAGGGTCACGAGCGCTACCGCGGACATCGCCATCGCGATCCACACGACGCGTTGCGGCGTCCAGTGCAGCGACAGGCGGAAGTTCGCACCGAAACGCGTCGGATCGATGAGCCAACCATTTGCGTAGCCATCGACCATCGTGGGCGGGCCCAGGTCTGTGTTGTCGATCGTGGCGTGCCAGCCGTCGCTGAGGCTCTCGTGCAGTACGAACCAGAACGGCATATTGGCGCCAGTGACGTCTGCCTCGTAGTGATCGCGGCCCGGCGCCCGGTAGGCAATAGTCGGTGTCGTGCCGGCGGCTGTTGCCGTGGCGGCCGCATTCGAGTTCGCTGCCTTGCTCGTCAGTACCACACGGTCGACAGCGATACCGGTATCGATGCCATCAATGCTGCGCACCACGTGTTCGCCCGCGGCGAGAGCCATCGAGGTGCTATCGCACGGCGCAAGGTTGATCGACTTGCCCGCGAGCGCGTCGGCGACGGTGCCTTGCATGCGCAACCCAACCGCGATGCCGTCGACGGTCATCAAGTCGGATCGACAGGTGCTGGCGAGATCACGAGGAACGGGACCAGCGACGACGCCTGCTGCGCCCAGCTCGGCGATGCCGATCGGTAGCGGGCTCGGCTCGCCGCTGAAGTACTCGATGCTGTCGACATCGCGCAC
>JAYUFA010000387.1:0-1617 GCA_043738925.1 Actinomycetota bacterium | reverse complement strand
GCGCCTCACGCCCTGCGGTATCCGCCCCTCGTCCCACGTGAACACGCCTCGTCAGCAGTCAACTAGGGTGTGGCTCCCAAGTGGGTCGATGGTGATTGTGCCAATCTGGCCAGGTGACGCGTTCTGAACCCAACCGAATCGCGCTGAGCTGCAGTACAAAGATCATGAGATCGGTAACGGGAGTCCACGCCAGTCAGCAGCCCGCTGACAGCACCGAGGACGACTTCGCCGCCGTCGATCGGCGGTTGCGCGAGATCCTCCAGCCAGACCCGCTCCGTTCGAATCCGTCGTGCTCCAAACCTGGCCCGCTTCGACGTGCATCGAGGTCAACACTCGCCCGAACGGCGACCTCAATTAAGGTGTGGCTCCCAGGTGGGTCGATGGTGATTACGCCAATTTGGCCAGGTGACGCGTTCTGCACCCAACCGAATCGCGCTGAGCTGCAGTATAAAGATCATGAGATCGGTAACGGGAGTCCACGCCAGTCAGCAGCCCGCTGACAGCGCCGAGGACGACTTCGCGTCGTGGGCCACCCCTCATATCGCTTCGATGGCGCATCTGGCCGCTCGACTCGCGTCGCCTGCCGAGCGGGACGACATCGTCCAGGAAGCGCTTGCCCGAGCATGGGTCAAGCGACGCCAGTACGACCCACGACGTGGCTCGCCAGCGGTATGGCTCCTGGCAATCACGGCAGATCAGGCCAGGCAAGCGATGCGGAAGCGTCGCCCGGTCTCGCTGCTAGGTGACGTGCCGGCGCATGTCCGCACCGCCGACGACCAAATCGATGTGGACTACGCGCTGACCGCCTTGTCGCCACGACAACGGATGGCGGTCGACTGCTTCTACTTCGTCGGTTTGTCGACAACCGAAACGGCGCTCGTCATGCGGTGCTCCGAAGGCACCGTGAAGTCAACCTTGGCGATGCACGCAAGCGCCTTAGGCCGCTGCTCGAGGATCAAGATGGACATCGATAGGCTCCTCACCGAAGCAGGTGGCGCGTGGCGCAAGGGCCAGGTTCCGCCGCCTGCAATCGATCGTGCGATGTACGTCCGGGCTCCCAGGCGAGTTCGTCCGCTGTGGTTGATGCCGGCTGCGGGGATCGCCGTCGCGCTGACCCTGGTGGTGGGCGTCATAGCCACCCGCCAACCGGACTTACCTTCGAGCGGTGTCGCCCCCGCTGGTGCCGATGCAGCGTGCACGCCAACGCGACCAGCATCGGCCTTCGTACCACCTTCGCCCTATGAGCCCTCGCCTCCCGCCTACTACGGATCGGCCTGGTTCGGCTCCGCTGCGCTGTGGACGATGCTCAGCCGTGACGGAGAGGTGTGGAATCAGAGTGACCTGCCACACCGTCCAGGCGGACTGTTTCAGAAGATCTTCTGGTGGAGCGCTGATTGGTCCCCCGGCGTGGAGCCTCAACCCGCGATCAGCGTCATTGGTAGGCGACTCGACGGGTCCGGGTCGTTCAAATTCGGTCCGGGAACGAATGCCGCCGCGGACTTTGGCAGTGCGATGCTTGTCGGCATCGAGATCCCAACCCCTGGTTGCTGGGAGCTGACCGGTCACTATCGAGGCGCAACTCTTTCATTCGTCGTCTGGATCAAGAACGAGTAGTCC
>JAYUFA010000386.1:0-4355 GCA_043738925.1 Actinomycetota bacterium | reverse complement strand
CGAAGCGTTCGCGCTGGTCGCGGTTGGAGTTGCCGTAGGCGCCATCGTTGAACACGAGTGCGACAACGTCGATGCCGTGCTGCACCGCAGTGGCGAGTTCAGTCGCGCAGAACAAAAAGCCACCGTCGCCGTTGATGCTGACGACCTTACGATCGGGGCGACCCACCTTGATGCCCAGTGATGTGGGAAACGCAAACCCGAGCGTGCCCATGTACGACGAGCCGAAATATGTGCGCGGCTCGTACACGTCGAAACGCATATGCGACATATACCCAACGGTGGTGGTGCCGGCGACGACAAGACCGTCGTCGGGAATCGCGGCTCGGATGTCTTCGACGATCTGGGTCTGCGGACCGACCGCCCGTAGCTTGTCGATGATCGAGGCGCGGGCCGCCGCGATTTCCGCTCCGCGGGTGGCGCGTGGTCGCGCGCCGAGCACGGTGTCAAGTTCGTCGCGTAGCTGCGCCAGTGCGAGCTTCGCGTCCGCGGCGATGCCATACGTGTCGGCGTACTGCTTGCCGAGTTCGGTCGCGTCGGCGTCGATATGCACGACACGGGTCGGTGCCTTTGCGCCGATGCCCGTGAACCGCGTGCCGACCGCCAGAATCACATCGGCATCGTGAATGAACGGCGCGATGCGTGGGTTGGTCCACATGACACCCAGCGCGAGCGGGTTACGATCATCGAACGCGCCCTTGCCCTCGCGTGTCGCGACAACGCAGGCCTGCAATTGTTCGACGACTGAGCGTAACTCGGCTGTGGCATCTGCCGAGATGACGCCTCCGCCGACCACGACCATGGGCCGTTCGGCTGCAGCCAGGATGCGAGCGGCCTCGGAGATGCGCGCCGGATCGGCGCCGGACTTCTCGACGACGCGTGGCGCGAGCAGCGTGACGTCCGCGGTTTCTGCGAACGCCTCGGGCGGTGCTTCGAGGTGCGTTGGGCGCGGCCGACCCGATAACGCGCGCCCGATTGCCTCATTGACCGCCGGCGCGATGTCGACCGGATACAACGCTCGTGTCGCCCACTTGGTGATGGGTCGCACGACATCGAGCTGGTCGTTGATGTCGTGCAGCGCGCCCATGTCCTTGCCGATCGTGGCGCGGGGCACCTGGCCGGCGATCAGCACGACAGGGGAGGATGTTGCGTACGCGGTAGCCAAGCCGCCGCCGGCGTTGTAGACGCCGATACCGGGCACGACGAAGGCCACGCCCGGCCGGCCTGTCGCGCGCGCATAGCCGTCGGCCATGTACGTCGTGCCTTGCTCATGGCGCGTCGTAATGAAGCGCATCCGCTCGCGCTCGTCGTACATCGCATCGAGCGCGTGCATGGTCTGATCGCCAGGCAAGCCGAAGATCACGTCGACGCCTTCACGCACGAGTTGTCGTGCGAGCGCTTGCCCGCCGGTCATGAGGGTCATCAGTCAGCCTTCGTAGGGGTAGCTCGAACCGGCTGGTCCGCGCATCGGATCGCCGTGCAGCGTGACGCGGTTGAGTTCGCGCGTCGCGGCACCGTGGTCGGGGATCACGCGGTGTTGCACGCTGCGGTTGTCCCACATCAAGAAGTCGCCGGGGTGCCAACGATGACGGTATGTGTACTCGAGGCGACTGCCTTCGGCCCACAGATGCTCGAGTAAGCCTTTGCTCTCGGGAATCGTCCATCCGGCGAAGTGTCGGGTGTAGTCGGCGTTCACGTAGAGAGCGCGTTCACCTGTCTCATCGTGCTCGATCACCACAGGATGTGCGCTGCGAAGCTTGGTTGCGTCAAGCCCCTGTTCATAGGCGAGGTCGGTGCCGTAGTGCACGGCGTAAAGCCCATCGAGCATCTCACGTAGCGCCACGCTGAGGTTGTTGTACGCAAGGTGCTGATTCGCGAACGCCGTGTCACCACCAAGGGGCGGAATCGTGCGCGCGACAAGCGTGGTGATCTTCGGTGGAGCGAGCGCATGGGTCGTGTCGGAGTGCCAGGTCTCGGTGATCGGCGCCACCTGATAGATCATCATCATGCCCGGGTAGCCCTCGATGTGGGGGACGTACGGGTGCTGGTGCACCTTGCCCCAACGCGCGGCGAAATCCAAGTGTTGCTGTTGGCTGATCGTGCTGCCGCGCACGCACAGCACATGGTGATCAAGAAAGGCTTTGTGGAGCGCGTCAAACGTCGCGTCGTCAATCGCCGCGAAGTCGACACCGGTCGCGATCACGCCGGCCGACATGCCCGATCGCTCGAATGAGACGTTCATCTTGTTCTCCTCGCGCCCCGTGTGCTAGCTGCACGGCGAGAGACTAGAAGACCGGCGCCAGTCCGAGAAGCTCGGCCGCTCGTGAGCGCATCGTTCGGCGGTCGCCGAACTGCATCGCGAGCGAAGTGACGCGACGGTGCCACCGGTGCATCGGTTGGTCCGCGTAGTAGCCCTCGCCTCCGTGCAGTTGATGTGCCGACGCGGTCACGAGTGGTAGCTGCACACTGGCCGCGAGTTTGGTGGTGGTAACTGCAAGGGGCTCCGGGCGATGTGCGTTGTCGATCGCGCTCTCGAGAGCATCGTCGAGCAAGAGCGACACCGCGTCGCACATGATCGTCATGTCCGCGACGCGATGTGCAACGGCTTGACGACGCGCCAGGGGCTCACCGAACTGCACGCGCGACTGCACGTGACGCACTGCCGACCGTCGCGCAGCATCGGCAGCGCCCAGCATCTCCGCGACAGCCACGAGAGCGATGCAATCGAACGCTGCACTGAGCGCGACCGTGGCATCGCGCGACGGGCCAACGACGCGTTCGTCGCCGATCTGCACGGCATCGAAGGTGACACGGCCAGCATGGTCGTCGTCGATGGTTTCGAGTGGCGTGATCGTCACGCCGGAGGTATCCGCGTCGATGCCATACACGCGCAGGCCTCGCTCGCGACCGGCGAAGGGGCGACTGCGCACGACCGTGAGCAACGTGCGGGCATCGAGCGCATGCGGCACATGGCTGACCGCACCGCTCACGATCCACGCGCGGCCGGACGCACCCGCGAGCAACGACTCGTCGAGTGGGTTGCGCGACGACAGCACCGGCGAGACAAGCGCATCGAACGACGCCGACGGGTCGACGTCGAGACTGTCGAGGACCAGCGCGCACGAGGCGTGGGTGAGATGGTCCGTGGCTTCGCCGCTGGCACCTATCGCACGGGCCTCCGCGACGATTGAACGCAGATCGAGACTTGCGGTCATCGCGGCGGTTCCGCCGCAAACGCGGCGCGCGCGATCGAATCGCGCTGCAACTCGTTGGCGCCTACGCTGATCGTCGGATGGATGCGTTCGAGGTACTCCCACGCGATGCGGCCACCGAGCGGCACGTTGACTGCGGGTTGTCCGATAACTGGTCGCCACGCAAGCGCGTCGACCCCGACAATATCGAGCATCGCTCTTGCGACGCGCTGCAGGAGCTCGGTCGCCCACACCTTCGATGCCGCAGCTTCCGCGTTGGCCGCGTGGCCACCATCTTGTAGGCGCAGTACGCGTTCGGCGAGGCGATAGCCGATGACCAAATCGGTATGCAGCGCAACGGCGGCGTCGCTGGCATCACGCCGCAGTGTCGGCTCCGCGATCGTGGCGACCCACGCGCCGAACGTCTCGATCAACTTGGTTGCCCAGCCGAGCCACGCGACGCCAGAGCGTTCATCGACGAGTGCAGCCGCGAGCTGGTGCCAACCGCGGCCGATCTGACCGAGGACGGCATCGGCGTCGACAGCGACGTCGTCAAAGGTGATCTCACCGAGCGTCCAGCCGTTTGCCGTAGTGCGTCGCTGCACCGTTACGCCGGGCGCGTCGAGAGGCACGATGAACATGGTGAGGGCGTTGCGGGTCTCGGCGTCGATATCGGTACGCGCGATGGTGACGCACCACTGCGCTTTGTGCGCTCCGGTGACGAGGGACTTCACGCCGCTCAACACATACCCGGTCCCGTCGGTAACCGCCAACGTTTCGATCGCAGACAGATCCGATCCAGCGCACGGCTCGGTGTAGGCAACGCAGGCCAGCACCTCGCCCCGCAACATCGGGGGAAGCAAGCGCGCTCGTTGTTCGTCGGTGCCGTGTGCGAGCAGCGGTGCTGCGCACAACACCATCGCCGTGTCGATCGACGGCGCATCGTGATACGCAGCCTCGAACGAGTAGATGGCGCGATAGCTCGGTGGCCGGCCGCCGCCGCCGTGCGCCGTCGGTACCGAAACCGCGAGGTAGCCGAGCGCACCGGCGCGAAGATGATGCGCCCGTTCGAACTCGATCAAACAGCCCGTTAGGTCGCTGGGATCGCTGTGTTGCGCCGCATCGCGCATCTCAGCGGTGAGGAACGCGCGCACCTCATCGCGAAAC
>JAYUFA010000385.1:0-11573 GCA_043738925.1 Actinomycetota bacterium | reverse complement strand
CACGGGGACCAAGCATCCTGAGGCTGCGGCCAAGCTCATCGACTTCCTCCTGTCGAAGACGTTCCAGGAGGACATTCCGGCCAACATGTTCGTGTTCCCGTCCAACGCGAAGGCCGCGTTGCCGAAGGAGTTCATGACATCGGTGCGGCTCGTCGACAAGCCGTTGACGCTCGACCCCGCGCAGATCGAAGCCAAGCGCGACGACTGGACCAACCGGTGGACCAAAGCCGTGCTTCGGTAAGCCCACGTCCGCGGCGGGGCGGCTACGGGACCGCGGTGCTTGTCGCCGCGGTCCCGTTGATGTTCGTCGGCGTCTTCTTCGCCTATCCCGTCGTCTCGGTGATCGCTCGCGGTCTCGACGGCACCGGGAGCGTGCAACCAACCGACGTGCTCCGCGACGCCGATACATGGCGCATCGTATGGTTCACGTTCTGGCAAGCTGCCGTATCGACTGTGCTGACGCTCGTGGCCGGGCTACCTGCGGCGTGGGCGGTCGCACGCAACAAGTTCCGCGGCCGCGCCGCTGTGCGGGCGTTGGTGATCGTGCCCTTCGTGATGCCGACGGTGGTGGTGGGCGCGGCGTTACGCGCGACATTTGCCCGGTTTGGGCTCGATCAAGGCGCGATCCGTCTTGACCAAACCGTATGGGCAATCCTGCTCGCCCACGTGATCTTCAACGTGGCCGTGGTCGTGCGCGTGGTCGGCGGGTATTGGGCGTTGCTCGACCCGCGTTTGGTTGAAGCAGCGCGCACGTTGGGAGCTTCTCGCCGCGATGTGTGGCGCGAGGTGACGTTGCCACATCTGCGGTCCGCGTTGTGGTCCGCGGCCACGATCGTATTTCTGTTCTGCTTCACGTCGTTCGGCGTGATTCTCGTGGTCGGTGGTCCACGGCGCGTCACGCTCGAGACCGAGATCTGGCGGTTCGCAACACAGCGCACCGACTTCACGACCGCTGCCGTACTGGCCATCGTGCAGCTGGCGTTCGTGATCACCGTCGTGGTCGCCAGCACACACGCCGAGCGTCGAGCCGCGCAGATGGGCGGTCTGCGGCGTGTTGTCGACGCCCGGCGACCGCTCACGCGGCAGGCCCGCGTCGGTGTCGCGACGATCGTGACGACGACGCTCGTCTTTCTGTTGTTGCCACTCGCGGTGCTGGTCGAGCGATCACTTGCCGTGGGCAATGGGTACGGTCTCGCGCACTATCGCGCGCTGTTGCATCGAGATAACCGCAGTGCGTTGTTGGTGCCGCCGATCGACGCGATCAGGAACTCGCTGACCATCGCGCTCGAGGCGACCGCAATCGCATTGGTAATCGGCACGCTCGCGTCGTTCGCCGTGGTACACGGTCGACGCGCCATCGGTCGCCTGCTCGACGTGGCCCTGATGGTCCCGCTGGGCACGAGCGCGGTCACGCTCGGCTTCGGCATCCTCATCGCGCTCGACTCGCCACCACTTGACCTGCGCACGTCGGCCCTGATCGTGCCGGTCGCGCAGGCGATCGTGGGCATCCCGTTCGTCATGCGAGCCATCGTGCCGATGCTGCGCGCCATCGACCCGCAATTGCGCGAAGCAGCCACAACATTGGGCGCAACGCCAGGGCGCGTTCGTCTTGAGGTCGACCTGCCGATCGTTCGTCGCGCGCTCGCCGCCGCCGCTGGCTTCGCGTTCGCCGTGTCGCTGGGCGAGTTCGGTGCGACCGCGTTCTTGGCCCGACCCGATCGTCCGACGGTGCCTATCGCGATGTTCCGACTGCTTGGTGTGGCCGGGTCTTCGGCACGTGGGCAGGCGATGGCACTCGGCGTCATCCTCACGGCCATCACCGTCGCATGCGTCGCGATCATCGAACGGGCGCAGCGTGGTCACCGCGTGGGATGGTGACGCGTGAGTGAAGGTCTGCGAGTCGACGCCGTCGACGTGAGCTACGACGAGCAACTGGTTGTGCAGGGCGTCTCGCTCGCGATCGGGCCAGGTGAGATCGTCGCCGTCATCGGCCCGAGCGGCTGCGGCAAGAGCACCTTGTTGCGCGCGATCGCGGGGCTAGAGCCTTTGCTCGCCGGTTCCATTCACTGGGATTCGCTCGACCTTTGCGACACCGAGCCACACCGGCGCGCGTTCGGCCTCATGTTCCAAGACCACGCGCTGTTCCCGCACCGCGATGTCGGCGAGAACGTCGAGTTCGGGTTGCGGATGCAGCACGTCGACCGCGCAGCTCGCCGGTCGCGTGTGCGTGCGATGTTGGAATTGGTCGGGCTCGACGGTTTCGAACGTCGTCACGTGCAGGAGCTATCGGGTGGTGAGGCACAGCGCGTCGCGCTCGCTCGTGCGCTTGCGCCGCGACCTCGATTGGTGATGCTCGATGAGCCGCTTGGGTCGCTCGATCGATCACTGCGCGAGCGCCTTGCAGTCGACATACGCACGACGGTGCGCGCGCTGGGAGTTGCCGCGTTACACGTGACCCACGATCAGGACGAGGCGTTTGCCGTCGCTGATCGCATAGCGGTGATGCGAGCCGGGCGCATCGTGCGCGACGACGCACCGAGCGTCATCTGGCGCGACCCGCGCACCGAGTTCGTCGCACGGTTCCTCGGGCACCGCGACGTGATCTCGTGCGACGCGGCGACTCGTCTCGGGCTGACCGTCGGCCGTTCGGCCGGACGCTTCACCTATCCGAGCGAGTCCCTAGGGGTAGTGCTGCTCCCAGGCGCGCTCACCATTGATCCCGGCGGCCCAATCGAGGCGAAGGTGGTCGACGTGCGATTCACCAGCACGGCGCTGCACGTCGACATTGCGCTCGAACCAAGACAAGACGGATGCGGCGTGCTCCGCGTGATCGTGCCACACGGTTCGGCCGCGGCCGAACGCAACGCCGTTGTCGTCAGCCAGCACGTGAGACTGCGCGTGCATGGCGATCGGGCCCCGGTGGTGACGCTCGATCAGTAGGGTCTCGCCGGTGGACGCTGCTTCCGAAGTGCTCGCTGTGAACCAGGCGTTCTATGACGCGCACGAGCAGCGCGACCTGCGCGCCATGGGCGCGGTTTGGGATCAGAGCGACCGAGCGGTGTGCATTCATCCCGGTTGGCCCATCCTGCGGGGCTGGGCCGCGATCGAAGACTCGTGGCGCCGCATCTTCTCGGGTGGGGGACGCAATCAGTTCATCATCACAAACGACGTGCTCATGCTGCACGATGATCTCGCCTGGGTGACGCTCGACGAGAACCTCGTCGACGGCGGATCTACCGGAACGATCGCCGCCACCAACGTCTATGCCCGCACGCGGGCCGGCTGGAAGCTCGTGGTGCACCACGGCTCGCCCGTCATGCTTCGGGTATGAGGGCGGCCCCATCCGCATCCGAGGTTCGAGACCGATCTTCAGCTATCGAGCGTAGGGCGCGAGCGCGCGGGCGAGGTCGTCGATGACCGTGGGGGACACGGGTGCTTCGAGGTAGACAATGCCCAGGTCAAGCCCGACATCAGCAAACGCCTCGGCTTGGCGCGCGACATCGTCCACGGTCTTGTTCGGCCACATCAGCAGATGCGTCGACACGGTGATCTCCGCGGGATCGCGCCCGACGTCAGCACAGTGCGCATGCAACACGTCGCGCTTGTGGCAGAAGTCGTCGGGGGTGCCACCGGGGAAGTTCCAATGCTGCGCATACTTGGCCGCTATGCGCAGCGTGCGCTTCTCGCCACCACCGCCGATGACGATGGGCGGGTGGGGTCGCTGCGGCCCCTTCGGTTCATTGCGCGCATCGGTGAGTGTGTAGTACCGACCCGCGAAGTCAACCGAACGATCGCGCAACAGCGCGATCGTGCACTGCACCGACTCCTCAAAGCGGTCGAACCGCTCCTTCAGCGTGCCGAGCTCGATGCCGTAGGCCGCGCACTCGCGTTCGTTCCAGCCGGCCCCGAGACCGAGATCGAGGCGACCGTTGCTCACGATGTCGAGCGCGGCAGCCATGTTCGCGAGCACTGCCGGATGGCGATACACGACGCCGTTGACCATGCTGCCGATACGGATACGCGACGTGGCCTGTGCCAGCCCGCTCAACGTGACCCAGCTCTCGAGGCACGGACCTTCCCAGTCGCCGTAGATCGGATAGAAGTGGTCGAACGTCCAGGCCGATTCGAAGAACGGGTTCTCGTCCGCCGCGACGAACACGTCGAGCAACTGTTGCCAAGTGCAGTGCTGGGGCATCAACTTCACGCCGAATCGCATGCGCGCATCGTAGAGCTGCGAGGTCGCACTCGCCCATCGACTCGTGCTCCTGCGACAGGCGCGCTCACCCCGGCTAGCGTCCGGCGGACGGTACCAGCGGTACCACGACCCGGGGGAAGCACATGGAGTTCGGCATCTTCTTGCAGGGCCATCTGCCGGGGCCACAAGCATTCGATCGCGCACGCGAGCACGAAATGTTCATGCAAGAGGTCGAGTATGTGGTTTGCGCCGATCGCAACAACTGGAAGTACGTGTGGGTGTCGGAACATCACGCGCTCACCGAGTACAGCCACACCTCGGCCAGCGAGGTCTTCATGGGTTACTGCGCCGCACGGACATCGCGCATCCACCTGAGTTCTGGCATCTTCAACCTGTCGCCGCGAGTGAACCACCCGGTGCGCAATGCCGAGCGTGTCGCGATGCTCGATCACTTGAGCGAAGGCCGCTTCGAGCTCGGCACCGGCCGCGGCGCTGGGAGCCACGAGGTCGGCACGTTCAACATCCACGATCCGTCGTCAACGAAAAGTGAATGGGACGAAGTGATCTGGGAGCTGCCGCGCATGTGGGCGCAGCACGACTACACGTTCCAAGGCAAGCACTTCTCGGTCGACGTGCCGCACAACATCTTGCCGAAGCCTTACGGCCTCAGCCATCCGCCGATCTGGGTTGCGTGCGGCAACCCGCCCACCTTCGAAAAGGCCGGTCGTCACGGCATCGGCGCGATCGGCTTCAACTTCAGCACCATCCACGAGATGAAGCCGATGATCGACTCGTACAAACAGGGCATCGAGGACTGCAAGAACCCCGTGGGCGAGTACATCAACAACAACGTGATGCTCACCAACGCGGTGCTCTGCTACGAAGATCGCGACAAGGCGCGTGCGCTCGCGCTGAACCCGTTGCGCAGTTATCTGGTGTCGCTCGTCCAGCTCTACCACGACACGTTCCCGCATCGAGAGGGAACGCCAACCTGGCCCGAGTTCGGGCGCGGCCTGCCCGCCGACATGCTCGACACCGTCGTCGACGGTGGCCTGATGTTGTGTGGCAATCCCGACGAGGTGATCGAGCAACTGAAGATCTACGAGCAGACCGGCGTCGACCAGGTGAGCTTCGGCATCCCCGGCAACCTCGCCTACGACGACGCTCTCGAGCTCATCGAGACGTTCGGCAAACATGTCATCCCCGAGTTCGACAAGGACCCCGTGCATTCGACAACGCATTTCCGCAACACGGCCGAGCCGAAGTTCCCGACATTCAACAAGCGGCCGCTCGACATCCGCACGATGTACAACAGCTGATCACCATGCCACTGCACCCTGGTATCGCACCCATGATCGACGCCATCGCCGCGGCGGCCGGTTCCTCAGGCCCCACCACACAGACGGTTGCCGAACGCCGAGCGGCGATGGACGCAATGACCGCCGCGACATTCCTGTCGGTGTCGAACGCCGGCCCGGCAATGGCCGACGAACAGACGCATCTCATCGACGTAGCCGGGGGACAAATCCGCGTCCGCGTCTATCGACCGCGTCTCGATGCGGCACTGCCCGCCTACGTGTACTTCCACGGCGGCGGATTCTGGCTCGGCAACATCGACCTCTACGACGACAACTGTCGAGCAACGGCAGCCGCTGTGAACTGTGTCGTGGTCGCGGTCGGCTACCGACTCGCGCCCGAGCACCGCTTCCCGACCGCGGCTGAGGATTGTTACGCCGGCCTCTGTTGGGCCGTGGAACACGCGTCGATGCTTGGCATCGATCCGGCGCATGTCGCCGTCGGCGGCGGGAGCGCTGGCGGCAACCTCGCTGCCGTCGTCCCGCTCATGACGCGCGATCGCGGCGGCCCCGCGTTGTGCGCGCAAGTGCTCGACATTCCGGTCACCGACCTCACGATGAGTTCGCCCTCGATCATCTCCAACGGCGAGGGGTACATGCTCACGAAGGCAGGCATGGAGGAGTATCGGGCCTATTACGCGCCCGACGCAGCCACCCGCACCAACCCCTACGCGTCACCGCTACTCGCCGAAGACCACTCAGGTTTGCCGCCCGCGTTCGTGACGACTTGCGAGTATGACCCGTTGCGCGACGAGGGCGAGCAGTACGCCGCCAAACTCATCGCCGCAGGGGTGCCCGTGACCGTGCAACGCGCGCTCGGTCACATTCACGGCAGCCATCACATGGTGAAAATCGCGCCTGACGCCGCCGTGTACGGAGCGCGCGTCGAGGCATTCCTTCGCTATCACCTTCACGGAGTCTGACATGCAGACGCGAGCCATCGACTGCTGGGTCAACGTCAACATGGGCGACTTCGCGCCGCCCGAACATCTGGTGCGCGTGAAAGAGGACTACCTCCACGGCGGCAACGATTTCTTCCGCAGCTTCACGCCCGAAGAGATGCTCGAGATCATGGACGAGTACGGCATCGAGCGCGCCATCATCAGCCACACCGGTGACGGCAATCCCCGCTCGCTCGATTTCGTCGAGCGATTCCCCGAACGCTTCGCGCTGTCGGTCGGCGTGAACCCGACGAAGATGATGCCCGAGGTGTGGCGCCTCGAGTCGCTCGTGCGCAACCTGCCCGTGGTGCTCGCTCGAGTGATCCCGTTCGATTGCCAGGTCGCGCCGAGTGATGCCGTCTACTACCCGTTGTACGCGAAATGCGTCGAGCTCGATCTGCCGCTGTCGATCAACACCGGCCTGCCGGGGCCTCCGGTGCCGGGCGAGTGCCAGGACCCCATTCACCTCGACAAGGTTTGCTTCCGCTTCCCCGAGTTGAAGCTCTGCATGGCGCACGGCGCCGACCCGTGGTGGGGAGTCGCGATCCGCCTGATGATCAAGTATGCGAACTTGCATTTGATGACCTCGGCGTGGTCGCCGAGACGATTGCCACCCGAGCTGCTGCACTTCATGCGCACCCGCGGCCAGAACAAGATCCTGTGGGCATCCGACCATCCGGCGCTCACCATCCAACGCACGCTGCCGTTCGCTCGCGAACTCGATCTGCCCGCGGACGTGCTCGACAAGTACCTCCGCGGCAACGCCGAGCGGCTGTTCTTCTCGCCCCGCAAGCCGCGGTACTGAGCGCCGCTTTCAGGCCGAGCCGGACTCGGCGGCCGCGCCGAGGTTGGTCACGAACCGATCGATCATCGTGGCGAACTTCGCGATCTCGCGCGGGTGCCAGTCGATGAGCGATTCCGCGACGATCTCGTGCCACGCTGCCGAGAGCTGCTTGAGATATTGCTCGCCCGGTTCGGTCAGCGCGATGAGCACCGCACGGCCGTCGTCGGGATCGGCGGCACGCTCAAGGAGCCCGCGCTGTTCGAGCGTGGCCACTTGGCGGCTCGTGGTCGACACGTCGACGCCAAGCACGTGCGCCAGGTCGGTGAGCCGCACAGGCTGCAACTCGCCGACGCGGGCAAGCACGCCGTAGCTGGCTCGATCGACGGCGAAACCCGAGCGTCGGTGCACGGCCTCTTGAAAACGAAAGTTGCGCGACAAGCGAAACAAGTTGCCGAGCGCGCGCTCGACAAGCTCAACGTCCTCGACGAGATCGAGGTCTTCCAAGGATTTGAGCAACTCCGAGCGAGCCACGCGTCACAGCCTATCTACTTGGCCGAAGGTTGGTTGTAGCAACTATCTTGATGGTGTGGGGACCAGTGCTACGACGACGCTCAGCCGGCGTCGCATCATTGTGATCCTCATGGGCCTGGTGCTCGGCAACATCATGGCCGGCGTCGAGGGCACCATCGTCGCGACCGCTCGACCGTTCATCGTGGCCGACCTGCACCGCTTCGATCTCTCGGCGTGGATATTCGTCGCCTACCAGCTCACGCAGGCGGTGAGCACGAACCTGTGGGGCAAGTTCTCCGACCTGTTCGGCCGCAAGAGGTTGTACCAGCTGTCGCTGGTCGTGTTCATGCTCGGCTCGTTCACGTGCGGCACCGCGACCTCGATGCACATGCTCATTCTCGGCCGCGCCATTCAAGGCGTCGGTTCGGGCGGTCTCTTCACGCTCCCGATGGTGATCATGGGTGACGTGCTGTCGCCGCGCGAGCGTGGCCGCTACATCGGCTACATGGCCGGCGCGTACGGCATGGCCACGGTGATCGGGCCGTTCGTCGGCGGCACCATCGTCGACAACACGTCCTGGCGTTGGATCTTCTTCATGATGATGCCGTTCGGTCTCGCATCGATGACACTCGCGCAGATCAATCTGAAGCTGCCGTTCACGCGACGCGAACGAAGCATCGACTACGCGGGCGCATTGCTACTCACCACCTGGGTGAGCGCGTTCGTGCTCTACGCCGAGCTTGGCAGCAACCACGGTTTCGGCTCTCTCGGCATGCTCGCCGTGTTGACCACGGGTGTCGTTTCGCTGTTTGCGTTCATCCGTGTCGAGCAGCGGGCCATCGAACCGATCCTGCCGTTGCGACTGTTCCGCGAACGCACCTTTGCTCTGGCGTCGGTTTCGCAGTTCTCGAACGGGCTCGTCACGTTGACCATCGGCATCATGGCACCGCTGTTCCTGCAGATCGTTGGTGGTGTCAACGCAACCAAGTCAGGGGTGCTCACCACACCGATGGTGTTCGGCATGCTCGCGGCGAGCATCGTCACCGGCATCCTCATGACGCGCACGGGCCGCTATCGCATCTATCCGGTAATCGGTAGTGGCCTGCTCTTCGCGGCCACCGCCATGTTCACCACCATTGGCCGTGGAACGCCAAACTTGCTGCCCGCGCTCTACATGTTCGTCGCCGGCGCGGGCAGCAACGCGACATCACAAGTGCTCACCGTGGCCGTGCAGAACCGCGTACCCCACGAAGACTTGGGTATCGCAACGTCGGCCACCGCGTTCTTCCGCAGCCTCGGCCAGGTTGCCGGCTCAGCCATCTACAGCGCGCTCCTTGTTGCGCGACTCGATCACTGGTTGCCCCGGCTCGTGGCCGACGGTTCCGTCGTCGATGCGAAACAGATACAGCAGAGTCCGAAGCAAATCCGTGCACTTCCGCCAGGCACGCGCGACGGCATCATCGAGAGCTTTTCGCGCAGCCTGCATTCGGTTTTCGTGTGGCTGCTGCCGCTGTGTCTGATCGGCATCGTGATCGCGCTTGCGGTGCCCGAGCATCCCCTGCGCGAGAAGGCGGCCATCGGGGACGACGAACTCGTTCCCGTGGTCCACTGAGAACGGGGCGCCATGGAAACCATCACGCAACCGGTTCTCACGAAGAAGCGGATCTACCTGATCCTCACGGGTCTGCTCCTCGCACAGATGATCGCCGCCGTAGAAGGCACCGTGCTGGCAACGGCGGCACCCACGATCGCCGCTGACCTCAAAGGGTTTGATCAGATCACGTGGGTGTTCATCGCCTACCTCATCACATCCACGGTGACCACGCCGCTCTGGGGCAAGTTGTCGGACTTGCTCGGCCGTCGGCGACTGTACGAACTCTCGATCGCCACCTTCATGACCGGCTCCGCGTTGTGTGGCGCAGCGACATCGATGACGATGCTGGTGTGGTTCCGCGCGCTGCAAGGCATCGGTGCCGGCGGCATCTTCACGCTGACCATGACCATCATGGGCGACATCATGCCGCCGCGCGAACGTGGCAAGTACCAGGGCTTCATGATGAGCGTTTTCGCCATCGCGACCGTTGTCGGCCCACTCATCGGTGGGCTCATCGTCGACAACACCACGTGGCGGTGGATCTTCTACATGAACCTGCCGCTCGGGTTCAGCGCGCTCGTGCTGAGCCGGTTCACGCTGAAGCTGCCGTTCCTCAAACGCGATCACGTCATCGACTACCGCGGCGCGGTATTGCTTGCCACATGGGTGATCGCGGCGTTGTTGTTGATGGAACTGGGCCACGGCTGGGGTTGGACATCTGCACGGTCGTTCGGCGTGCTCGCGCTCGCCATCGTCGCATTCGTGTTGTTCATTCGTGAAGAGTTTCGGGCGAGCGAACCAATCATTCCTCCTCACCTGTTTCGTGAGCGCATCGTGACCGTGTCAGCCGTGATGCTGTTCGCGACGGGCGCCGTGATGTTCGGCATCTCCATCTACGCGCCGATGTTCTTGCAGGTAGTCGGCGGCCAGCGCGCTACCGACTCCGGTCTGCTGCTCGTGCCGATGACCATCGGCATGTTGATGGGCTCCACCGGCACCGGCCGGGTGTTCACGCGTACCGGCAAGTACAAGTGGTACCCCGTGGTCGGAGGCGTGTTGCAGCTCATGGCGGCGCTGCTGCTAGCCAGCATGGATCGTGGCACGAGCCGCTTCTACACCTCGGCCTACATGTTCGTCTTCGGCGTCGGCGCGGGAATGATGTTCATCGTCACGCTCGTTGGCATCCAAAATCGCGTGGCGCTCGGCGACCTCGGTAGTGCAACATCGACGAACAACTTCTGCCGTTCACTCGGCAACGCGTTCGGCACCGCTCTCTTCGGCTCGATTTTCATCGCGCGCCTCGATCATCAACTCACGTCACGACTGCCCGCCGCGGGGCTGTCCGCAAAGACACTGAGCCAGAGCCCATCTCAGATCAACCACATCGCCGATCCGCTCGTGCGCAACGGTGTCATCAACAGCTTCTCCAACGCGATCGAGTTGGTCTTTTTCGCCGGGGTGCCGCTGTGCATCGTCGCGCTCATCGTCGCCTTCTTCATGCCCGAGTACCCTCTGCGTGACCATTCTGCGGTCGGCGTCAGCGATCACGCGGCAACGCCGCGAGCCGGCCTAACGGCGCACTGAACAACGGAGGGAAAGCCATGAGCCTGCCGCAGCCGTTGGTCGGCGCCGCGTGGCTGGCCGACCACCTTGGCGACGTGACCGTTGTTGACAGTCGTTGGTATCTCGACGGCCGCTCCGGTCGAGAGGCGTACGAGGGTGGCCACCTGCCCGGCGCGGGTTGGGTCGACCTCGACCGCGACCTCGCAGGACCGCCCTCGCCGGACGCAGGGCGCCATCCCCTGCCCAGCCCGCAGCACTTCGCCGCCGCTATGTCGCGACTCGGCATCGGCGACGACACGCCCGTGGTCGTCTACGACGACGCTCGCGGTTCGATCGCGGAGCGCTTGTGGTGGATGTTACGCATGCACGAGCATCGCGTTTCGGTGCTCGACGGTGGCATCGACGAGTGGCGCGGGGGCCTCGATGTCGGTTGGCATTCGCGCGAACCTGCAGCGTTCACCGCGCGGCCATGGCCAGCCGCTCGCCTCGTCGACGCCGACGAGGTCGAGGTCATCCGTCAGCGCCGCAACGCTCTGGTACTCGATGCGCGATCAGCCGAGCGGTTCGCACATGGCGACCCGGCGATCGATCCAAGGCCGGGCCACATACCGGGTGCTCGTAGCGCGCCTTG
>JAYUFA010000384.1:0-4370 GCA_043738925.1 Actinomycetota bacterium | reverse complement strand
GCGTGGGGCCAACCACGGTCGCGATGTTGTTGCGCAACACCGTTGACGCCGCCGAACGCAGCATCGCCTAACGGGGCGCGGACTCGTCGGCGTGCGTGGCGGTGAACTTCGCGATCACGGGCCGGGTAACGGTGTAGACGTTGGCTGCGATCGGCCAGCCGGCATAGTGCGCCAGATGGATGATCCAGTCCTCGACCGCGGCGACGTCGAGGTCGCCGCTGAGCAGCGCGTTCTCGACATGGATCGCCAACGCCGGACCGGGCGCGTACGCGGTGCAGGTCAGTGACACGAGGCGACGGTCGCGCACCGAGAGCCCCTCGCGCGTCCAGACCTCGCCGAACACATGGTCCTTGGTGAAGTCCAGAAACCCACCATTGTCCGGTTGGGGGACAGGCGAGTTGCAAACGACCTGTTGCCACATCTGTTCGCCCGCTGTTGCATCCATGGTCAGGCTCCTCGCGTTCGTACGTGGGCAGTGTAGGAAACCTGGGCGTGCAGCGCCGTAGGCTCTTGCGGTGACCAAGATTCGTGACCTGCTGGCCGCCGGACCCACGACGTCGTTTGAGTTCTTTCCTCCAAAGACTGAAGCCGGCATGGCAGCGCTCACCGACACGCTCGACGAACTGAGCGGTCTCGAACCGTCGTTCGTTTCGGTCACCTACGGCGCCGGCGGTTCCACCAAAGAACGCACGCGTTCGATCGTGCTCGACATGAACGCCCGACGTGCATTCCCGGCGATGCCGCATCTGACCTGTATGAGCCATACCAAGGCCGAGGTCATCGACCTGCTCGACGACTACGCCGCCCACGGCATCCAGAACGTGCTCGCTCTCGGCGGTGATCCACCGGCTGACGGCGGCGAGGCAACGGGTGAGTTTCGCTATGCCTCCGAGCTCGTGGAACTCATTCGCGAGCAGGGCGATTTCTCGGTCGGCGTCGCCGCGTTTCCCGAGCTGCACCCTCGCTCGGCGGGCCACGCGGCCAACGATCGAGCCCGCCTCGCGGACAAACTCGAAGCCGCCGATTTCGCGATCACCCAGTTCTTCGCCGACGCCGACGAGTACGCGCGGTTGCTCGACGATCTCGACGCGATCGGCGTTACCAAACCGATCCTGCCGGGCATCATGGCCCCGAACAACCCGGCCGGGTATCGCCGCATGGCCACCATGAATGGCACACGCATCCCCCACGCGCTGCTTGATGCGATCGACACCGCCTCGCCCGCCGATGCGTTTGCCATCGCGGTCGATGCCGCGACGCAGCAATGCATGCGGCTGTTGCAGCTCGGCGCGCCGGGATTGCACTTCTACACACTCAACCGCGCCGACATCGTCACCCAAGTGCACGCCAACCTCCGCTGACCGCACCGGCAGGGCCAGAACTTGTCTGCAACATGACTACTTTGGGTCGGAGGGACTACCCTCAAACGAGCACCCTTTCACCCGGAGAGCACCCGACCGATGAGCGACGACACCGCGAAGATCATCTACACCTTGACCGACGAGGCGCCCGCGTTGGCGACGTACTCGTTTCTCCCGATCATCGACGCTTTTGCCGGTGCTGCCGGTGTCGCCGTCGAGTCGCGCGACGTCTCGCTGGCCGGACGAATCCTCGCCGTGTTCCCCGACCATCTCACCGAGGCGCAACGGGTGAGCGATGCGCTCACCGAGCTGGGTGAGCTGTGCCTTCGGCCCGAGGCGAACATCATCAAGCTGCCGAACATCAGCGCGTCGTTGCCCCAGCTGAAGGCGGCGGTAGCCGAGCTGCAGGCGAAGGGTTACGCACTACCTGACTACCCCGATGAGCCGACGAACGACACGGAACGCGATGTCCGGTCTCGCTACGACAAGGTGAAGGGCAGCGCCGTGAACCCGGTGCTACGCGAGGGCAACTCCGACCGCCGGGCGCCGGCGTCGGTCAAGGCGTACGCCCGCCGAAACCCGCACTCGATGGGCAAATGGTCGCCCGACTCCAAGACCCACGTTTCGGCCATGACACATGGCGATTTCTACGGCAATGAGAAGTCGGTCACCGTGGTGGCAGACACCACGTTCCGCATCGAGCACGTCGGCACCGACGGCACGGTCACGGTGCTCAAGAAGGACGCACCGCTTCTCGCGGGTGAGGTGATCGACGCGACGGTCATGCGGGCCAAAGATCTCCAGGCCTTTTTCACTGAGCAAATCGCCGATGCCAAGGCGAAGGGCGTCCTTTTCTCTGTGCATTTGAAGGCCACGATGATGAAGGTCTCCGACCCGATCATCTTCGGCCACGTGGTGCGGGCGTTCTTCCCGAAGCTCTTCGCCGAGCATGGCGCGCTGCTCGAGGCTGCGGGCATCAACCCCAACGACGGCCTCGGCACGATGTTGCAGGTCGCGCAGACACTGCCCGCCGATCAGCGGAAAACCATCGAGGATGCGGTCGCGCAGGGCATCGCTGATGGCCCAGCGCTGGCGATGGTCGATTCCGATCGGGGCATCACCAACCTGCACGTGCCGAGTGACACGATCGTCGATGCGTCGATGCCGGCCATGATCCGCTCATCGGGCTACATGTGGAACGCCAAAGGTGACGAACAGGACTGCAAGGCTGTGCTGCCCGATCGCAGCTACGCGGGTGTGTACCAGGCCGTCATCGACGACTGCAAGGCGCACGGCGCGTACGACCCGTCCACCATGGGTTCGGTCCCGAACGTTGGCCTCATGGCGCAGGCCGCCGAGGAATACGGCTCGCACGACAAGACTTTTGAGGCGGCGGCGGCGGGCACGATTCGTGTCGTCGACGCAAACGGCACGGCGCTGCTCTCCGAGACAGTCGAAAAGGGTGACATCTTCCGCTCTTGCCAGGCGAAGGATCTACCGATCCGCGACTGGGTCCGCCTCGCGGTCGAGCGCGCTCGCGCTACTGGCGCCCCGGCCGTGTTCTGGCTCGACGAGAAGCGCGCCCACGATGCCCAACTCATCGCGAAGGTGCAGACCTACCTCAAGGACCATGACACGTCTGGGCTCGACATCCGCGTCATGGCGCCGTTCGAGGCGACCAAGTTCTCGCTCGAGCGCATCCGTCGCGGCGAGGACACCATTTCGGTCACCGGCAACGTGTTGCGCGATTACCTCACCGACCTGTTCCCGATCATGGAGCTGGGCACGAGCGCCAAGATGCTCTCGATCGTGCCGCTGCTGAACGGTGGCGGTCTGTTCGAGACCGGCGCGGGCGGTTCCGCCCCGAAGCACGTGCAACAGTTCAACCGGGAGAACCACCTCCGCTGGGATTCGCTCGGCGAGTTCCTTGCGCTGGCCGTGGCGTTCGAGCACCTTGCCCACCGCACCGGCAACGCCCGGGCGCAGCTCCTTGCCGACACACTCGACGCGGCCACCGGGGATCTGCTCGAGAACCGCAAGTCGCCGTCGCGTCGCGTGAACGAGCTCGACAACCGCGGCAGCCAGTTCTACCTGACGATGTATTGGGCCAAACGTCTTGCCACGCAGGCCGGTGACCCGGTGATGGCGAAGAAGTTCGCACCGCTTGCCGAGGCGCTCGCCGCGAACGAGCAGAGAATCGTCGACGAGCTGAACGCAGTGCAGGGCTCTCCGTGCGACGTCGGTGGCTATTACGCGCCCGACGTGGCGCTCGCTACTGCGGCCATGCGCCCCAGCCCAACGTTCAACGAGGCCATCGAAGCCCTCTGACCCGCCGTTCGCTCACGCCATCGTGTGCGTGTCGAGAGCCGACAACGGAATACCGTCGTGGCGATCGGCTAGCGCGAGGCGTAGGCCGCTCCACGTGACATCGTCCGCCGAGCCAACCAATCGCAGCAGGCCGAGCACGGTGGTCATGTTGCGAGCGGGATTGACGTTGACCGGCGCGGCGACGGTGTCGATCCATCGATCTCGAAGCCGTGGTGCAGCGAGCCAGTCTTCCAACGTGGCGATGTCGGCGGTCGCGTTGACGCGGAGCAGGCGCAACAACTCATTGAGGCTCAGCGGCGCGCTCCAGCCGTGCATCGCGTCGGCGGTGAGGTCGATGTCGAGCTGCGCCGGGAGAATGCGCAGCGGCCAGGTGGCAATCGTTTCGGCGCGAAGTTGGGCCATCGATCCGGGATTCCAGGACGGCTCGAGTATGAGCACGGGTTCGGACCCGGTGAGATCGATGATCGGACGCCGGTTGGCAACAGCGTCCATCGGCATGCCGCGTGTGGCTGCAACGACGCCACCAACGCGACGCGGGGTCTGCCATGGCAGACGCGTCCCCACGATGGCGGCTGAAATGGATCGCAACGCCGCGATGTACAGCACCTGGCGGTAGATGAACTGCTGAGCGAACGCCGCCCACCATCCGGTGCGTAGGCGCTCACCGTCGAGCCGCAACGC
>JAYUFA010000383.1:0-4390 GCA_043738925.1 Actinomycetota bacterium | reverse complement strand
GCCACCATCTGAGCGACGACCCGCCCCAGCGGGTGATCGCGCCGGCGATCCACCCCATCGACAAGCCCACGACCCGCCCATCGAACACCCAACCGCAGAACCGTGCCCTCTACGAAGGCATTTTCAGCATCCTGCTAGAGAGACGCGCGGTCCCGCGACGATTCGCAGCAATCCGGCGACGGCGCCACCGATGAGTCCCGCGACGAGCACAGAGGCCCCTCCGGCTTGGTCGGCGATGGAACCGACGACGACGAAAGGGCAGACCCGGATCAGTGGCATCGTGCTTCGCGGTCGCGTAAATCGCGATCGTGGTTTTGGGTGAGGGCGATTGTGCAACCGGCGCGTTTCACGAAACGGATGTGCCCCGAACCCCTTTGGCGTCGACCGAGTCGCAGGTGAGTTGCCGGTAGGTGACGAACGCTGTTTCGGCGTCGGCGAAACGGGACGGCGTCGACATCAAAGGCGGGCCCTGCGAGATCGGTTTCGACGCTCGCGACGAGCTTGAGCCGTTCGGAGCGCGTCGAGCGCCGGTGGCCACGATGAGTGTTTGACGCGTGAGTGTCAACGCGTCGGCGCGATGTCGACACGGACGCGCGTGGCGGCATCACAGGTGCCGCGCTACGAGACTGGTATCTGTTCCCACTCGGTGGCAGTGGCTGGTGCGACTGATCGCGCGATGCGCAGAAGTTCGTCGTCCGACAATGTGATGCTGCTCAAGCTCAGCGTGACCGAGGTGCTCGGGTTCCAGCCGATCACGCCGACGGCCGCCGCGCTCGGGTTCGTGCCCGATCGGGAGTGTGTCAGCCACCCTCGGATGCCGTTGATGTCCACTGCGTCGCCGGGTATGAACGCCGTCGGCGGGTCGCCTCGCAACGTGATGATGTTCAACGTCAACGCCGCCGGACGGTTCCGGTCGGCCAAGACCCGAATCGTCGGTGTGTTCGAACTGGCGAACGTCCTCGGTAGCCCGCCGATTGTTTTGTTTGCGACGATTCCGTTCGCGATTTGGAGTTCTGCCGCTGCCGAGAACAGCCCTGCTCGATCGGTAGCCGTTGATTGAAGGCCGACGGAGAGGTATCCCTCGAACCAGGACAGGAACCGCCAGGTGACACCGTTGTCGGCGACGAGTTCGTCGTAGGTACATCCCACGCCACGCACCGAACACTGGTCGGTCGGATCAGACGACGCGTCCTCGAGCCGAGACACTTGGATCAGCGTCGCGGGCGCGTCAGGCTTCGGCGTCGAAGCGAACACCGCGACCGAGGTCTGCAAGCTTGGCGTCACCTCCGCCCGGATCAGCCGCACACCATCAGGCACAAAGCGAGGCACGAAATAGCTGGTCTCCGACCCGTGCTGTGATCGTGCCGTTCCGTGGCGCCACGGAACCATGCCGGGGACCACCATCGCGACAACCACACTGACAACCGCCACGCCCGCCACGACGACGCCGACCGCGCGGGGCGTTCGTGTCGAACGCGGCGACGGCTCCGCGATCGGTAACGCCACCACCTCGCGGATCTGATCCCCAGCGTCGCTGGCACGAACATCGAACTCAGTCTCGGCAGTCACTGGTCCTCTCAATCAAGGCGCCGGCTGAGCCGAGCGCGTGACAACTGGATCTTCACCGTGCCCTCGCTACACCCGACAACCCAGCGACCTCGCGAAATGATCGGCCCTCGACATCGACGAGCGCCACGGCTTTGGCTTGCTGCGCAGGAAGCCGGCGCACCAGCATCCAGAACTCGCGCGGGGCCGGTGACAACTCGGCGGGCAACACCACCCGCACCGCGCCCACGCCAGTACGGCTCCGGGCTTCGTCGGGTCCGACGGCGGGCCGCCAACGCCGGCCACTGGAATTGTGGGAAGCGTTCGAGGTCGAGGATCGCCAACCAGTGCCCGCGTCGCATCTCGGCTGGGCTGTCGTCGGAGCGATAGTCGAGGCCCGCTTCGAGCAACAGCACGCGACATGCGGCGTTCTCGCTTCTGCGAGTTGCGACCACGGTACCTGCTGAACCCGCGCCGACCACGATGACGTCCCAAACGCTGTCTTTCGTGTCCCGGTTCGTAGTGCACGGGAGTTGCCGCCGCAAGGCCGTCGTCGCCTTGACGAGCGCTACTGTGCGCGGCCATGGACACCGCACGACCATTGGCATTGGTGACAGGCGGCAACACCGGTATCGGTTTCGAGACCGTGGTGGGGTTGGTCGACACCGGTTGGCATGTGGTGTTCACGTCGCGCGACGCGGCGCGTGGCGAGGATGCGTGCGTGCGCATTCGCGAGCGTGTGGGCGCGGGGTCGTCCGGCGACGTCGAGATGATGGCGCTCGATCTCGCGTCGTTCGTGTCGATTCGCGCGTTCGCTGCGGACTTCATCGTGCGTTTCGATCGGTTGTCGTTGCTCGTGAACAACGCGGGCCTGGCTCCGGCAGGCATTCGCCGCGAGACCCATGACGGGTTCGAGGCTGCGTTCGGCGTCAACCATCTCGGGCACTTCCTGCTCACCTCGTTGCTGGAGCCGCAGCTCCGCGCCAACGCCCCATCGCGCATCGTGGTGGTGTCGTCGGGTGCGTACCGTGTCGCAAAGAACGGCCTCTGTTGGGAGGATCTGCAGCACGAGCACGACTTCCATTCGTTCCAAGTCTACGGCGAGTCGAAGTTGGCGAACATCTACTTCGTCGTGGCGATGGCCGACCGGTTGCGTGGCACCGGCGTCACGATCAACGCGACCAATCCGGGCTATGTCGAATCAGGCTTGGGTCAGCTGCGCCCCGAGGACGAGGCGCGCGTCGACCCGGCGACGTTGGCCGCGGTGAACGCTGCTCGCCAACCGATGCCGAATGACGCGAAACCCACCGCCTACGGCGCGGCGAGCTCGCTGCGGCTCGCGCTCGACCCGGCGCTCGCGGACGTGACCGGCCAGTACTTCGACGAAGGTGAGTTGGTGGTGTTGCGGGGTGTCGCAGCTGATCGCGACGAAGCACAACGGCTGTGGGCGCTCAGCGTACGTCTGGTCGGGTGCGGGTGAGGACTGGGCTTTGGGCGCCCGATGCCTCGTTCTCGTGCGCGAGGTGATCGCCGGGATCCACCGCCCAACGTCTCCCAAAGAATCGATGCACCCTCGTATGGCCAAAGCTGCGCCCCCCACATCGACGAAGACGACTGGATCGACAACCCGCACGATCCCATCGAAGCGAAGGGCTGATTCGCCACGGCGTTCAGAGGCCGGCGGTGGCCTCGGTGTCACACACGCGCTCCGCGATGCGCCAGTGGCCACCCTCGTTGTGGAAGACGTCGCGGTAGCGACCGAACGCGGTGATCCCGATCGCGGACATGTCCGCGGTACCGCTCAGGTAGAGGAACCCGCTGTCCCCGGTGGCGCGATCGCCGTCGACGACCACAACGGGGTTGATCGTGACGTGCTTGGGGAACGCCGCCGGCGCACGGGGGTAGGCGTCGAGGAAGTCGGCGAACTCCTTTGGTGTGGTGAGCCGGGCGTACACGCTTCCGTCGGGCAGGTTCGTGGTGTACTCGGCGTCGGTCGTGAACACGTCTCGCCACTCGTCGTGAAGGCCGTAGTCGAGTGCTCGGCAGTAGCGGTGCATCAACTGCACGATCTCGTCGCGATCGTTCGGCTGGGTTGTGCTCATGTCGCCCTCGTTCCCATTTCCGGTCATCTGACCACCGTAGCGGTAGGCCGAGGACCGGAAATGGGGAAGGGTGGGGGTGCGAGAACCGAGGCGAGCTCGTAGGGGGACGTGTGACCATGGCCTTTCCGCACCTGATGTCGCCGGGTCGCATCGGCACGATGGCGTTGCGCAACCGCATCCGGGTCGGCACGATTGACGTCGCGGAACTCGAACCGGATGACGGGCTGCCGACAGACGCGGGCGCTGTTGCGTTGTTCGAACGCGGCGGCGACGCTTCGCTGAGCATGGCGGGCCTCGACGCCAAGCTCGTAGTGGCCTCGCCGAAGGTTCTGTATGAAGGCGTGACCGCGGATGATCACACTCGCCGTTCGGTTGGTCTTCAACCCGTGCATCGGCCGCAGCCGCGTTTTCAACCGTCCGTGATCGCATCGACCCGGTTATTGGCGTACTGCGCGGTGTTGTGCACCGCGTATGGAATGAACTCCGCGATGACGTGCGCCAACGCGGCGGCACGATCAGTGACGACCTCGTCTGGGAGACCGTGCGCGAGTAGAGCGCCCGCGAAGAAGCGTTGTGCCGCAGCGATGTCGCGGCGCTTCGACACGAGCACGTCGATGACCTGGCCGTGCTCGTCGACCGCGCGATAGACGTAGCGCCAGCTGCCGGCGACCTTCACGTAGGTTTCGTCGACGATCCAGCGCGCTCCGACCGTGTGGCGGCATGGTCGCGCGGCTTCGATCAAC
>JAYUFA010000382.1:0-4391 GCA_043738925.1 Actinomycetota bacterium | reverse complement strand
TCGGTGCCGAGCCACGCGCGAATCGCTTTCGTGGGAAAGCAACGATTCGAGAACGTAACCACGAACGCGCCGCCCGGTCGTAACACCCGCGCAACCTCCTCGAACACCTCGATCGGGCGTACGAGGTAGTCCACCGATACGCAACACGTGACAGCGTCAAACGATGCAGTGACGAAGGGCAGCGTCGGTTCGTCGTTGAGGTCGCAGGTTGCCCACGACGCGGCTTGTGGATTCGCGGCCAGCTCTCGCTCGTTCATGCCGAGTACCACCAAGTTGC
The DNA here is from genome assembly GCA_043738925.1 of Actinomycetota bacterium. GTDB lineage: Bacteria > Actinomycetota > Acidimicrobiia > Acidimicrobiales > WLNW01 > WLNW01. The sequence continues at coordinate 4,114 of JAYUFA010000382.1, read as the reverse complement.
GCGGAGCCTGGCGAAAGTGCGACACCCAAGAGGACATGATGTCGAGCACATCGCCGGCCAGCGCCAACTCGTCGTAGAGCGCGCCGACCGCGTCGATGGCGCCGCGGTCGATGTGGGTCACGAATCGGTCGGGCGTATAAAAGCGCGAGTCGTCCCCATCGTCGGAACGATCGAAGAACCCGGCGGGAAACGGTGCGCTCATGCGGAGGACATTCAGCCCGCCTTGCGGGTGCGTGTCGCGTTTGGGCGCGCCGCAGACGGGCGTGCCGCAGACGGGCGCGGCGAAGACGGGCGGGCGGTCGAGCGCGCCCCGGTCGTGACCTCGGGTGCCGGCGCCGGGCCCAGTTCGACGCGCTGGAGCAGCGATTCGAACGACGCGATCTCGGCTTCATAGTGATCGTCGGCCCACGCGACGACGGCGGCTGCATAATGAAACGAGGGATCATCAGGGGTATTGGCCGCGGCTTGGCGGATCTGAGCCAGAAGGCTTCGCGTCGTGGCCAGATGGTCCTCCACGATGTCGCGCACACGATCGGCTCCGGCGAGGTGACCGAGCCACACGCGCAGCACGATGGAATGTTTCAGCATCGGCGGTTCTACCGGTTCGGCATCGAGCCAAGCGCGCAGCTCGTCCACGCCGGCGTCGGTGATGCGATAGAGGCGCCGGTTCCGCAGGTCGTCGATGCGATCGATGTTGTGGGCGACGAGCCCTCGCGCTTCCAGACGCCGGAGTTCGGTATAGATGTGACTCAGCGCCGGGCTCCAGTAGAAGAAGTTGAGGCTGCTGTCGGCCCACTTCTTGAGGTCGTAGCCCGAGAGCGCGTGACCGCTGGAGAGCAGACCCAGCACGGGATACGAGGTGGCCGGGAGTGGCGTATATGCATCCTTCGCCGGGCGAGCCATACGGTCGACGATACCGCACCGCAGAGCGATCAGTATTAGTCCTATTAGCTGTACTACTCTCTGTCGGTCATCGGCAAAGGACCACACATGCAGTTCGCAATGGGCTTCGAGGCTCAGCTCACCGATCCGACTCCCGAGCGTGAGCACCAGCTGCTTTTCGACTGTGTCGAGCAGGCGGTGTTCGCCGAGGAGATGGGCTTCGATCGCGTGTGGGCACCAGAGCATCACTCGCTCAAGCGTTACGCGCACATGAGCGCGCCCGAGATCTTCCTGACGTGGGTCGCAGCCCGCACGTCGCGCATTCGTGTCGGCCATGGTGTCGTGTTGATGCCGTTCAACTACAACCACCCGGTGCGTGTGGCTGAACGGGCCGCGATGCTCGACGCGCTGTCGGGCGGTCGGCTCGATCTCGGCGCCGGTCGCGGCGCGACCTTGCAGGAGATGACCCTGTGTGGCGTCGATCCTGAGCGCACCTACCTCGAAGTCGAGGAGTCGTTGCGCATGATCAGCGCGATGTGGCTGAAGGACGAGTTCTCGTGGGACGGTGAATTGAAGATCGCGCCGCACCCCATCCTTCCCCGTCCGAAGCAGATGCCGCACCCACCGTTGTACATGGCGTGCAGCAAGAAGGCCACGGTGCAGCTCGCGGCAGAGTATGGGGTGGGCGCTCTCGTGCTGGGCTTCGCCGGCGTCGAGGAGGTGCGCGAGTACCACGAGCTTTATCGCGAGACGTGTCGCAGTCGCACCGGCGAGCGATTCGTGTCGACCGTGCAGAACGACTTCTTCTCGGCGCTGCTCCCCACCATCGTTCTGGACGACGGCGAAGAAGCGTTTCGAATCGGCGCGCGCGGTCAGCGGTTTTTCGCCGAGGCGATCGCCCATTGGTACGCGGGCGCACCGGAACCCCACGAGGACACCGCGGACGAAGACAACGTCGCCGCCATGGCCCAAGGCGCCGAGGCACTTGTGGCGCGACTTCACGAGGCCAACGTTCCGGTCACCCCAGCGTCGACTGGGCCGTACAACGTGCATCACGCCTACGGCACCGCCGAGCACGCCCTCGAATTCGTGCAGGCCTTCCACGAGATGGGTGTCGACGAGGTGCAATGCATGATCCAAATGGGCACCGTGCCCCAGGCCGCTTGCATGGAAACGATTCGCCAGTGGGGCGAAAAGATCATCCCGCGCTTTCGCTGATCGGCGGGGCGATCGGCACGCGCTCCGGGGGCGGATCACGGTTCTTTCGCACGGCTGCGGTACCGTCGACAGCGCACCGGGTGCCCTGCCACGTGGGGGCAACGGCCACGGGGTGATGATGAGCGTTCGTGAATCGATCGAGGGCCAAGGGTTCTGCCGGGTGGCCGTCGCGGTGCCGCGGGTGCATCTCACCGAGCCCGCCCGCAATGCGGTCGCAACGATAGAGATCGCACACGAAGCCGAGGCCCATGGTGCCGCGCTTGTTGCCTTCCCCGAGCTGGGTCTGTCGGGCTATGCGAACGACGATTTGTTTCATCAGGATGCGCACCTCGACGCGATTCGTGATGCGCTCGCGACCATCGTCGAGGCCAGTCGCGAGCTACGGCCACTGTTGCTTGTCGGCGCGGCGATGCGCATCGACGATCGCTTGTTCAACACCGCGGTGGCGATCCATCGCGGTGCGGTACTCGGCGTGATTCCGAAGAGTTATCTGCCGAACTACCGCGAGTTCTACGAGAAACGCCAGTTCGCTGCGGCTCGCGACGCTTTGCGCGACACGATGCGCTGGGCCAACAGTGACGTGCCATTCGGCACCAACTTGATCTTCGCGCCGAGCGATCTACCCGAATTGCGTGTACACGCCGAGATCTGCGAGGACGTGTGGGTGCCCATCCCGCCGTCGACCTACGCGGCCATGGCGGGTGCGAACGTTCTCGTGAACCTGTCGGCGAGCAACATCACTATTGGCAAGCATGCATATCGGCGTCAGTTGGCCGAATCGCAATCGGCTCGGCTCGTGGCCGCGTACCTCTACACAGCGGCCGGCTTTGGCGAGTCGACCACCGACATGGCATGGGACGGCGACGCGTTCATCTATGAGAACGGCCGTCTCCTCGCGCAAGGTGAGCGGTTCGTGAGCACCGGCCAGCTCATCACGGCCGACGTCGACCTCGTGCAACTCGCCAACGATCGCATCCGCATGACCTCCTACATCGACTGTGCCGCCGATCATCGCGACAAGCTCGTGATGCGTGAGGTGCCCTTCGTGCTCGGCGCCCTCGACGGCGATGCCGCTGGTCGTGTTGTGCTCGACCGAGAGGTCGACCGTTTTCCATTCGTGCCGTCCGACCCGCGTACGCGTGACGAACGATGCGCCGAGGTGTATCAGATACAGGTCCGCGGTCTCGCGACTCGTCTCGTGGCAACCGGCATGCAGCATGTCGTCATCGGGGTCTCCGGCGGGCTCGATTCGACGCAGGCCTTGCTTGTGGCGTGTCACACCATGGACGAGTTGCAGCTGCCCCGTACCAACGTGGTGGCGGTCACGATGCCGGGGTTCGGTACCACCACCGGCACGCGCGACAACGCGCACGAGCTGATGGCTGCGCTGGGCGTGAGCGCGCGTGAGGTCGATATCCGTCCCGCGTCGACGCAGATGCTCATCGATCTTGAACACCCTGCCGCCCGTGGCGAGGCGGTCTACGACATCACCTATGAGAACGTGCAGGCCGGCGCGCGCACGGCGTATTTGTTCCGCTTGGCGAACATGTCCAACGGTTTGGTTGTCGGCACTGGTGATCTCAGCGAGCTGGCGCTCGGTTGGTGCACCTACGGCGTCGGTGATCAAATGGCGCACTACAACGTGAACGCGTCGGTGCCGAAGACGTTGCTGCAGTTCCTCATCCGTTGGGTGGCCGATGGCAACACGGTGCCGCACGAGGCCCGCGCCGTATTGCATCGCATCGTCGCGACCGAGATCTCACCCGAGCTGGTGCCCACCACGAATGGTGATGCCATCGAGCAGCGCACCGAGGACATCATCGGTCCCTATGCGCTCCACGATTTCTTCCTGTACTACACACTGCGTTACGGCATGCGTCCGAGTCGCATCGCGTACCTCGCGTCGCACGCGTGGGGCGATCGTCATCGTGGCGCTTGGCCCGACCTTGTCTCGATCGACCGTCAACACGAGCACGACATCGACACCATCGTCAAATGGCTTCGCGTGTTCCTC
>JAYUFA010000381.1:0-1639 GCA_043738925.1 Actinomycetota bacterium | reverse complement strand
ATCGCAACCGCATCGGCTACGGCATGATCGCTGCGGCTGGTCGGCCGTGGTCGGAAATCCACCCGCAGCGCTTCGTCGATTGGCACGAGCTGCACCCCGGCGGTTGGGACCCGGTCGCCCGCCTGGCCGAGCAGGCGCGCGACGGCGTGGCCGCCGAGGTGCTCTACCCGAGCGTCGGCATGTTGTTGTGCAATCACCCCGACGCGGACTACAAGAAGGCCTGCTTCGACGCGTACAACGGGTGGATCGCCGAGTTCCAAGCCACCGACCCGCACCGCTTGATCGGCCTCGGGCAGACCACGCTTCGCAGCGTCACAGAAGGCATCGCGGATCTCGAGTCGATGACCGCGCTCGGGCTGCGTGGCGCGATGTTGCCCGGGGTCGCGAGCTGTCACGCCGACGGTGACTACGACGACGTGCGCTGGGATCCGTTCTGGCGCGCCGCGATCGATCTCGACCTGCCGCTCAGCTTTCACATCCTCACGGGCGGCAACGCGCAGCTGTCGCTCGGCACGTTCCGCGGTCCGAAGATGAACGCGGCGATGGGCGTGTTGCGTGCCAGTCAGGACATCGTCGGCACGCTGATCTTCGGCGGTGTGTTCGATCGTCACCCCGATCTGCGCGTGGTCTGTGTCGAAGCCGACGCGGGATGGGCGCCGCATTGGATGTACCGGGCCGATCACGCCTACGACCGCCACCGCAACTGGCTGCCGTGCGCGCCGCTCGCCAGGCGGCCGAGCGAGTATTTCCGCGACAACGTGTACCTCACGTTCCAAGACGACAACGTCGCGTTTCAGGCCGCGCACCTCATGAATCACGAGCGCCTGTGTTGGGCGAGCGACCATCCCCACAGCGACGCCACGTTCCCGCACTCCCAAGACGTGCTCGCCGAGCACACCGCGGGGCTCGCGCCCGACGTGATCGACGCGATCACGTGGCGCAACACCGCCGAGCTCTACGGGCTCGACACAACGGTAAGCGCCGCTCCGATGACGCCGACCTATTGATCGGTCTCGTAGACGTCGAGCTCACTCGCTGGCGACGGGAGAAGCACGGCGTCGCCGACCGCCATCAGCTGGGGAAGGAAGCCGACTTCGCGTCCGGCGGTCATTGCGTCGAGGATGCGCGCGAACCTTGCCTGCACCGCGGCGTAGCCGTTGGTGTCGGTGAAGATGAACGCGGCGTTGCGTTGGATGCCCCGCACCGCGATCGCGCCGGCTTCTTCCGGCGAGATGCCGTTCTCGATCGACGCGGCGAGCACCGCCGAGTGGTTACCGGCATCAGCAAGGGTCTCGGGACGTAGCCGGTCGCACGACGCGAGATCGGTTCGCACCGCGCCCGGGCACAGACACGACACCCCGATGTCGTCGTCGGCCAGGTCGGCCCGCAGGATCTCCGAGTACGACACCACAGCGGCCTTGCTGGCTGAATAGGCCGACGACGACGGCAACAATCCGCCCAGCGACGCGGTGTTCATGATGTGCCCGGCGCCGCGTTCGAGGAGCAACGGCACGAACACGCGGCACCCGTGGTAGACGCCGTCGAGGTTGACCGACATCACCCATCGCCAGTCGTCGGGGGTGAGCTCGCGTACCGAACCGTTGAGGTAAACGCCGGCGTTGTTGCACACCACATCGAC
>JAYUFA010000380.1:0-1641 GCA_043738925.1 Actinomycetota bacterium | reverse complement strand
CGTCGCCCAGGGCGGAGGTTGGCCCGCAGCTGACGCGCCGCAGTGCGCACAATGCGCTCGCGTGTTGCTTCGTTGATGGTGACGAGCGCGCGGAACGGATCGACAGCACACGCGAACACCACCTCGCTTTTGTAAACGTTGCCGATACCGGCCATCACGCGCTGGTCGAGCAACACATTTGCGACCTCCGCGCCGGGCGACGCGTGCGTGCGCAGCCGAGCAACGGCGGCCGAGAGGTCGGCGTCGCGCCGGCACAAATCGGGGCCGAGGTGAGCGAGCGACGCGGGGACGTCGTCGCTCACCGATGTCGCGCTGATCCGGACCAGACGCACGACAGGCGCTCGTAGGCAAACCGCGAGGTGTTCGTCGGTTTCGAGGATCACCCGCGCCAGATGGTCAGAGAATTGACGTGGTGCATCAGCGCGCTGCAAAAGCCAGCGGCCGTTCATCTGGAGATGGGTCTGCAGTTCGATTCCACCGGTGAAACCAATCCGAAGGAACTTGCCACGCGCTTCGACTGTTACGATTTGTGAACCGATCGCCGGCGGCGGGCCACTGGCCTCGGGAACGCGAAGCGATCGGAGCTTGGCACCTGCGAGCGCTGGTCGTAGCCGCGTCGCGAGGTTGTGAAGCGAATCACCTTCCGGCACGACAGCAAGACTACGCAGCAGACGCCGACCCGTCAGGCGAGCCCGGCGACTCGCTCGCGGGGATTCACGGTTCCGCCCCGTGCGAACCGGTACACGAGCCGTCTTCGCTCGACGTGTCTCCGAAAAGGTCACTATCCGCGCGATCGGGGGCGGCGGATCGTCATTTCGAGCCTGGCTCATACCGTCGAGTGTCTCAACGCCAGCATGAACCACGCCGGGTGCTACATCATCACCGACGATGCGGACGCGTGGCACGCCCGACTCGTAACGGCGGAGTTGCCGGTCACCCCGATCGCAGACATGCCGTGGGGAATGCGCGAATTCAGGCTTACCGATCCCAGCGGCAACAACATCCGCATCGGTTACACCACCTCGACCGACTAGCCGATGTGTCAGGTGCACGTCGGCCAGGACGGTCACCAGTGCATGGCGGCGGAGTAGGCCATTCCACGCCGGTTCAACCGCGGCCGAGGACTTCACACAACCCTGAAGGTGCCGAATACTCCTCGGTGCCGGGCGTACGGGCGTTTCGACCTCGCGCCGTGGCCTCATAACGTTCGACCGTTATGGTCCTGTTCGCTCCCCTCGCACGACTCGTTCTCACCCGGTTCCGATGGTTCTTCGCTAGCGGTGATCAGCGCGACGCCGAGATCCTCGCCCTCCGTCACCAGGTCCTGGTGCTGCAACGTCAGATCGACCGAGCACAGTTCTCCGAAACGGACTCGCAGAACTGCACGAATGATCGATCGCGAATGATCGGTGAAATCACGACTCTCCTCGGCCCAGGGCAGCGGGCGACAAGTCGGCGACTCGCTTCCCGGGTTGGTGGGGCGGTCGGCGACCGCTTCCGAATGGTGCTCGGCTAGACGTCGCGTCGTTTGAGTGTGATGATGGCGACGGTGAGTCCGCTTACAGTCCATGCGAGGAGCACGAGGAGTCCGAGCCATGGTGAGAGGGTGTGTGGCTCCCGGATGCTGGACACGAACGTGCG
>JAYUFA010000379.1:0-1641 GCA_043738925.1 Actinomycetota bacterium | reverse complement strand
CGTCGAGCACGACGAGCGCGTCGAGCTTCGCGAGCGCGGCGCGTAGGCGTGTCTCGCCTGGCAGCGCGCAGATCGGATTGCCGCCGACGACGAACAATACGCGCAGATTGCCCGCCTCGATCTCGGGCACGATGCCCGAGCACGGGTATTCGTCGAAACGCCGCGGCAGGCCGGGCCTACTCGCCGGCCCGGCGCCAGGCGTGCCATCCGACGCGATCCAGGTGCGCTGATCGAGCTGAAGCAAATAGCCGGGGTTGAACCACATGCCACCAGGCCGGTCGTAGCTACCGGTGACGATGTGCAATGCCCAGAGAAGCCATTCGGTCACGTTGGCGTGGGCGCCCATCGAAACGCCCGTACCGGTAAGGGCCGATACGCGGCCCGCTTTGCGCACGGCGGCGAGCAGCTCGTCGAGATCACCTTCGGCCAGGCCGGTCGCGCGCGCCGCCATGGTGCGTGTGCACGGCTCGACTGCGTCGCGCAGCACGGCGATGTCGCCCGCAGTGCTGTGCGCCGCGAGGTATTCGTTGTCGGCGCCGTCGAGCAACAGCTCTCGCACGAGAAACGCGAGCACGAGATGATCGGTGGACGGCACCGGGGCCAGGTGGTGATCGGCGAGTCGCGCCGTTTCGGTGCGCCGCGGGTCGATCACCCAGAGCGCGCCACCGCGTGCGCGATGTGCCCGTAGCCGCGACACCGGATCAGGCATCGCGTTCGAGTGGCCGTGCGACACGACCGGATTCGATCCGATCAGCAACAGCAACGACGAGCGCTCGTGATCCCATACCGGCGTGAGACCCGACCAGCCACCGATGAGCTCGGCGACGAGCGGCTTGCTCGGCGTGTCGATCGTGGCCGCGGTGTACTTCTGCTGCGAGCCGATCACTCGCAGGAAGCGTTCGGCGGCGCGTCGGCCGTTCGTATCGAACGCGCTGCCACTCGCGAGGTACATGCCGATGGCATCGGGCCCGTGGGCGTCGATCGTGCCACGCACCGTCGCCGCGATGTCGTCGAGCGCAACGTCCCACGTGCTCGATACGCCTCGAACCTCGGGGTGATCGATGCGTCGAGGGTCATGATGGAACGTGCCAATGGCACGCCCCTTCGGACACGTGTAGCCACGTGACAACTGGTGGGCATCGTCACCGCGCACCCGCACCACGTTGTCATCGGCATCCACCGTGACCACGATGCCGCACATCGCATTGCAGATTCGACAGAAGCTCCGCTCCTCCCGCTCTCCGTTCTCTGAACGATTTTGCGCCATGGTCAATCCGAATCGTTCAGAGAAGCCGAAGCGGCGGTCAGAGAAGCCGAAGCGGCCGTCAGAGAAGGCGAGGGGGTGGGCATCAGAAGCCGAGGAAGGCGACGGGGCCGCTTGCGAGCAGGATCTGGTGGCCCATGCCGGGGCGTCCGTTTACCGTGACGCGAGCGGGTCCTTCGCGATGGCCGCGGTCGCGGTCGTTGTCCGGTCGCCCCACGACCTGCGGATCGGCGAGGTCGTAGATCTCGTGTTCCTCGGCGTATTCGCCGCGCCATACCCCGAGACCTTGATCGTCGACCCATCCCCAGTCGTAGCCCGTGCCGTCCATCGCCCACTCGCGGATGAGGAGATCGGACACCACGTTGTAGACGTCGCCC
>JAYUFA010000378.1:0-1642 GCA_043738925.1 Actinomycetota bacterium | reverse complement strand
CATCGTCTACGGCGACGTCGAGTATCTGGACTCCGACGGAGGCGTCATCTCGGTCTCGAATTGGCAGCGCACGATGCAGGACTACTTCGAGGGTTGCGAGTCGGCCGGCCTCGCGCGGCCGAACATCATGCGGTAGTTGACGCGACCTTCTTGGCGAGGTCGATCATGGGTTGCTGGTATGGCGGAAAATCGTCGAGGCGGGTGAGCCGCAACGCGTTCCACCGGCGACCGACGCGGAAGAACAGCGTGAAATCCTCGAGGTAGGCCTCGTCGCCCACGCCGGGAAGATTGGTGATGTCATGACCGAGTTCGCGATCGACATCCAAGAACTTCTTGGCGCCGTCTCCGACAAAGAATTCGACTTGCGCAAGCGGACCGGTTGGTGGGCCGACGTAGGTGCAAGACAGGTCGCCGGAGGAACCTGCCTTCACGCCGTCATCGAGCGGAGTGGCCGCGAGCTTCACCGCGTCGGCCTTGGCGACCAGAACGCACGGGTTGGGCAACGCCGTCGGCGTAGTACTGCGAGCAGTCGTGCTCGGCGCAGTACCGCGAGCGGTCGTGCTCGGCGATGGGCTCGCCGCAGCCGATGAAGCGGTCGTCGAGCTCGAGGCGCCTGCCGTGTTCGCTTTCGTGTTCAACGAACCGCACGATGTCGCGACCCCGAGTGACGCGGCGATGACCGCGACGACCACGCGATGTTTCGCGCTTCGACGCTGACGTGATGACACCGGGTTCATTTTCCTCCTCACGCGCCGCTACACAGCGGGACATCGGGTACGACTTGTGAGCGGTGCAGGATGTTCGTGCTTGTTTCGACGCTCGTGGGAATGTTCGTCCCGGGCGGGAGGAGCTTCTTCAGCGCGTCGAGCAACGGGGTCGAGATCGAGACGCTCGCGCCCCCGCCGACCAACATGTCGAGCGTCGCGCCCTTGCAGCGCGCGAGCGATGCGCCGAGCGACGATCCGTTCGTGACACCCAGCGAGGTGGTCACGGTGCCGAATGGTCCGGCGCTCGCTTCTGGAATCCCGAGTCCCGCCTGCACCTTCATCTTCACGGCGAACACCACGCCGCTCGGCCCGAGCGTGATGCCCTGCAGGCTGTCGATGATGCTCTGTTTGACCGTGAAGGTCGGAGCCACGATAGATCCTCCCGAAATCCCGATCGGACCTTCGAGGCCATACATGCCGGTCGCTGCGATCGTCGAGTTCTTGCCGGTGATCGCGGTCTCGACGGAGTACACGAACTCGATCGTGATAACGAGGGGCAACCCCGCTGTTGCGGGCGAGGGTGGCACCGGGATGCTCACCTGAACGGGTACTTCGATCCTGATCTTCTCGTTGTCGAGATTGCCTCCGGCGGCTCCGGCCGACACGCTCACATCCAGGCCTTTGATACCGCTCACCACGAATCGCGAACCGCCGATCAGGCCGCCCTTGATCGACACGCCCGAGTCGATGGAAAGGTCCGCCGTGGCGAAAGCGAAGTGGATGCCAAGCTTGAGCGATCCGTCGCGTTCAATGTCGAGCGCGAGTTCGTTCGGCTTGTAGCTGGGCGTGATCTTGTAGTTGCCCGCGGGGATCGCCACGCTGCCCTTGCTTGCCGGTGGGAGCTTGCCGCCGCTGGGTCCGCACACGCAAACATC
>JAYUFA010000377.1:0-11708 GCA_043738925.1 Actinomycetota bacterium | reverse complement strand
ACGGCCTGCGTAGTGGTGCCGACGGCATGGAGTTCCTGACCATCCGTGCGGGCGACGCCGTCGTCACCTTCGACAAGTCCGAATAGGCGGGCCGAAGGTGACCGCTAACTGTGCTGTCGGGTCGCGCTCGCCTATCGGCTCGCGGCTCTGTGCTGCCCGGTCGCACCTGCCTTTCGCCTTCTGCTCAAGGCCATGACCGGCCGCTTCACCGGACAGTCGATCGAGCGCGTCGAGGACGCTCGACTGCTGCGGGGTGAGGGGCGCTTCACCGCGAACATTCACCGCGTTGGTATGCGCCACGTCGTGTTCGTGCGCAGCACCCACGCTCACGCAATGCTGCAGCGGGTCGACACGCGAGCGGCACGTGCGGTGCCCGGGGTCGTGGCCGTGCTCACGGCCGACGATCTTGCCCAGGTCATGGTGGCGCCGATGGCCGTGATTGGTCCGCCGGGAGTGAAGGTCGCGCCGTTCGTTCCCCTGGTCCGCGACAAGGTTCGTCTCGTCGGTGATCCGATTGCGATGGTGGTTGCCGAGACCGAAGCGATCGCGATCGACGCGTGCGATCTGGTGCATGTCACCTACGCGCCGCTCGCGCCGGTCGTCGACATGGCGACAGCTGCCGCTGAGGGTGCACCGTTGATCTGGGACGAGCTGGGGACCAATGTGGCCTTTCGCGAATCGTCGTCGTGGGGCGATGTCGCGGGTGTGTTCGGCTCGGCCTCGCGGGTTGTCACGCGCCGGTTCGTGCAGCATCGCTATTGCCACGCGCCCATCGAGCCGCGCAGTGCGGTAGCCACCTACGAGCACGGGACGATGTTGTACGAGGTGTCGCACAAGCGCCCGCACCCGTTGAAGATGAACATCGCCGCGTTGTTCGGCATCGCGTTTCCCGATGTACGGGTGGTCGCCGGCGATATCGGTGGTGGTTTCGGCTCGAAGGGCCAGATCACGCGCGAAGACATCTCGGTCGTTGCCGCGGCGCGCATCGTTGGTGGATCCGTGCGATGGAATGAGACCCGCAGCGAGAACCTGCTGACCGCGGGTCATGCACGCGAGGAGACCCTCGAACTCGACTTCGCGGCGGAACCCGATGGCCGTGTGCGCGGCGTGCGCGTGCGCATGCAAATCGATGTCGGCGCCTACCCGATGGTGCCGTTCCCGCCGACGATGTTCAGCTCACTCGTCAAGTACCTGTTGCCGAACGCGTACAAGTTCGACGCCTATCAGTTCGACGTCGACGTGATCTACACGAACAAGGCCAGCTACGTCTCCTACCGGGGGCCGTGGGCAGTCGAGACGTGGGTGCGTGAGGCGATGTTCGATGCCGTCGCGCGCGAGTTGTCGATCACGCCGGAGCACATCCGACGCGTCAACCTGTTCGCGGGAGCCGATCTCCCCGCAGTCGGCACGGTTGGGGTCTCGCTCAATGGCATCACGGCGCGTGAGACACTCGATCGCGCGGTGGTGCTCATGGACCTGCCGGCGTTTCGCGAAAAGCAACGCCGGGCTCGGGCCGACGGTCGGTTGATCGGTGTCGGCTTTGCCACCTTCATCGAGATCGCTCCCGGCCCGCCCGATTTCGCTCCGCTGGTCGGCTTCGATCTGCCGAGCGAGACGGCGCATGCGCGGCTCGAGCCCACCGGGCACTTGACGATCAGCACGTGGCAGGTCTCGCAGGGCCAAAGCCATCACACCACCATGGCGCAGGTGGCCGCGGACGAGCTCGGCGTCGCTCTGAACATGGTGCGCATCGAGCAGGGTGACTCGGCGAGTACCCCGTTCAACACCATCTCGACGGGTGGTTCTCGCGCTGCGACAATGGCCACTGGTGCGGTGCTGCACTCCACGCGCCAGGTCAAGCAGCAGGTGCTTGCCATCGCCGCGAACATGCTCGAGGCGAGCGACCGCGATCTCGAGATTGTCGATGGGATCGTGCGGGTGAAAGGCACGCCGACTCGGGCGGTCGGGATTGTCGACGTCGCACGCGCAGCGTGGTTCGCACCGTCGTCGTTACCGGCCGGCCAGGGTCAGGGGATCCACGCCGTGGCCGACTTCGCGGTACCGCCGGGGGGATGGGCGGCCGGCACGCATTGCTGCTGGGTGGAGATCGATCCCGAGACCGGTGCAGTCGCCATTTCGCGATACCTCGTGGTCGAGGACTGCGGCACGCTCATCAACCCGGCTGTTGTCGACGGGCAGATCACCGGCGGCGTGATGCAGGGCATCGCGGGTGTGCTGTACGAGCAGCTGCACTATGACGAGAGCGGCCAACTGCTCACATCGTCGTTTGCCGACTACCTCGTGCCATCGGCGGCGGACCTACCGGGCATCGAGATCGAGCACCTCGAGTTCGAGCCACTCCACGAGGTGAACTCGCGGGGTGTCGGCGAGGGCGGCATGATCGGTGCGCCGGCCGCGTTGTGTAATGCCGTCAGCGACGCGCTCGCTCATCTCGGCGTCGAGGTCGACGAGCAGCACCTTTCCCCGGCCCGCGTGCGGGCCATGCTCAACACCGCCCGCGCGTAGTTCGTCGGCCGGCGCGTCAGCAGTCGGTGGCGTCGCGCAAACACTGGCATGCCTCGGCGAGTCGCTCAGGTGAGAGCTTGGCGATTGGCCGGCGCATCGCGTCGCGCCGGATGGTGTGGATGTTGTCGAAGTTGACCACGCAGTCGCTCGGCACACCGTCTGCCGCGGGGGTGAGCTCGAGCTCGGACACAAGGCCGCGCCGCGTGCGAGTCAATGAGGCCACGACAACGGCCCCGATGCGGTCAGCCACCGGGTCGCGCGTCAGGACCAGCACGGGGCGATCCCCGCCGGGCGTTGCGGCGAACCAGATCTCACCGCGCTGCATCGGCCCAGTCCGACCAATCTTCGGCCGGACCCCAGTCGGCGACTTCGGCGAGAGACCGCTCGCTCTCGGTGTGCGGGGTCCGTGCCCAGCGATCGGCGTCGAGTTCTGAAGCAAGACGAACGAGGTGGCGATGCAATGCCTCGCGGAGGAGTTCGGATTTGTCGAGGCCGAGGCGGTCAGCCCAGTGTTGGGCGGCCTCGGCCTCGCGGTCATCGACCCGGAAACTGAGCATCGTCATACACTGATGATACGCTGTATGACGCACGCCGCCAACCCGCCTCAGCCGACCCAGCGTGACACGGGGCGAAACCGCAGTGGGCGTTCGTCGAGCTCCGCGAGACCGTGCGCGACCCAACCCGCAGTGCGGGCGATCGCGAAGACCGCCTCGCCCGCGTCGTCGCGCATGCCGGCGAGGCAGCTCATCGCGGCGAGCGCACAATCGATGTTCGGTTCGATCTCGAGCCGATCGCGCAGAAGGTCGATGGTCTCTGCGACGCGTGCGGCCCGCCGCGTGTCACCGGCCGCGTCGCGTACGAGCTCGAGCAGGGTCGACGTTCGTGGGTCACCATCGGGGTAAAGGAAGTGGCCGAAGCCGGCCATGGTTCGGCCGTGTTGGAGCAGCTGACCAGCCGCGTGGGCCGCGCTCGTCTCGTTGGCCAGCACGAACGCCGAGTGCAAAGCGTTGCTCGCCGCGCCGTGCAGTGTTCCGCCGAGCGGCCCGAGCCCCGTGCTTACCACGGAGTACACGTCGGCTCGTGTCGAGGCGGCCACGCGCGCCGCGAACGTTGACGCCGCGAGGTCGTGATCAGCCAGCAGGACCAGTGCGGCGTTGAGCGTCACGCGCCACTTCGACGTGCCGCGTTGCGCGGTGAGTCGCGGCCACAGGCGTTCGGCGAGTGGTGCCGTGGCGGCCGTCGCCGGACCGACGCGAGGTAGTGCATCGACGAGGGTCGCGATGAGTGCCCGTGCGGCGCGCATTGTGCTTCGAGGCTGCAGATCGCTCCGGAGGGGATCACTTGCTGACACGAACGCCGTGGTCGCGCGCAGACGATCGAGCACCGGCGCGTCAGCGCGAAACGTGGCTTGCATGGCACGCGCGCCCGCGACCAGCTGACGATTCGCGCGCCACGGTGCGAGGTCGGGCTCGGGCGCAAGGTTGGAGGTCCAAAGCAGATCTGCAACGGCTTCGTACGGCACGCGGTCGCGCACGAGGTCATCGACCGGGTGATTGCGATACGCGATCGTGTGGCCTTCGATGTGCGTGATGGTGGACACGACAGTTACGCCGACCGCACTGCTGCGGGCCCCACGGCGCCGGCCTTGGAGCTGCTCGACCTCGCGAGGGTCGAACGTGCTGGTCTTGCCGTCGAGGGTGCGCGACTCGAGAAGCCCACGGCTCACGTAGGCATAAAGCGTCTCGCGTTTGACCCCGAGCCGCGCCGACGCTTCGGTTGCCGTAATGCGGTCGCGATCCATTGGTCTCCTCGAGCTGTGTTGATTCAATCAATGTTGATCAAATCAAGATTGTCAATACATCAGCATCCCGAGATCATGAAGTCAATGGAATCACTCGTCGCTCCGCCAGGTCTGAAGGGTCTCGTCGTTGCCGACACCGCGATCGGCGACGTTCGTGGAAGTGAGGGCTACTACCACTACCGCGGACGTTCGGCGGTCGAGGTTGCTCGCACCTCGACGTTCGAGCAGGCGTGGGGTCTGGTGCTCGACGGTCGCGGCGCGGCGGCCATCAAACCCGACCGTTCGCTCGACCCGTCGTGCGGCGCGCTGCTCGACGCGCTCGCAAGCCATGGCACGACACCGATCGACGGGTTCCGGTCGCTGCTGCCGTACACCGGCGGTTACCGACCGGTGCTCGATCTCGATGTTGCCCAACGCCGGCTCGACGCGATCCGCGTCGCGTCGGTAGCGCCCACGCTCCTCGCCGCGTTTCACCGGCTGGCCGTAGGTGCTCAGCCGATAGCGCCCGACGCGTCGGCGGGTCACGCGGCCGACTACCTGCGCATGGTCACCGGCGTCGAACCGTCCGATCGTGACGTCCGCGCGATCGAGTCGTATCTCGTCGCCACCATCGACCACGGGTTCAATGCGTCGACGTTCACGGCGCGCGTGATCGCTTCCACCGGAAGTGACGTGGCGAGCGCGGTCATCGGTGCAGTCGGCGCGTTCGTAGGCCCGCTGCACGGTGGCGCGCCGGGCCGCGTGCTCGACATGATCGACGCCATCGGCGAACCGTCGAACGCGAGCGCGTGGGTTCGGGCCGAGCTCGATCGAGGCGGCAAGATCATGGGATTCGGACACGCCGTGTATCGCACCGAAGATCCTCGGTCGCGATTGCTGCTCGAGGTGGCGCAGTCGTTCGATGATCCGCTCGTGGCTCGAGCCGAGGCCATCGAGCGGGAGATCCTCGCCGTGCTGCGCGCCCACAAGCCCGATGCGCCTATCCAGGCGAACGTCGAGTTCTACGCCGCAGTTGTGCTGCATCTCTGTGGTATCCCCGCGTCGATGTTCACCCCGACGTTCGCCGTTGCTCGCGTGGTCGGCTGGACTGCCCACGTGCTCGAGCAGGCCGCGGCGGCCAAGATCATGCGGCCCTCGGCCCGCTACGTCGGACCGCTCGCCGACGACTGAGCCCCCCCGTCCGCGCCGCATCGCGTGCCGCGCGAGACTGCACCGCGTGGCCGGCTACTCGGGAACCCCCCTCACGACGAAGCTCGGCATCAAGCCCGCCCACGTCGTCGGTGTGGTGAACGCCCCCGACTCGTTCGTCCCGCTGCTCGATCCGCTCCCTGACTCGGTGACGATCGTGACTGGTGTGCGTGCGCGGCGCGATGTGGTGGTCGCGTTCTTTGTGCAGCGTGCCGAGTTCGAACGCAAGCTCGCCGCGATGAAGAAGGCCATCTTTCCGGCGGGTTCGCTGTGGATCGCGTGGCCGAAGAAGGCGTCCAAGGTTCCGACCGACATCACCGAGGATGTCGTGCGCGCGGTCGCTCTGCCGACTGGCCTGGTCGACATCAAGGTCTGCGCCATCGACGACGTGTGGTCGGGTCTGCGTCTCGTGGTGCGCAAGGAACGACGCGGCGCATCCGCCTAGTCTGGCGGTGCGCTGAGATTCCGAGGGGGAAACGCATGTCACTCACCGACGCGCCGCCGATCAACCTGCTCGACCCAGGGTTCTACGTCGATCCCGACGCGGCATATCGCTGGCTGCGCGACAACTCGCCGTGCCATTGGGACCCGGTCCAGAAGATTTGGGGTATCTCGCGCCACGCCGACATCGTCGAGGTCGAAAAGAACGCCCGGCGCTATACGTCGTTCAACGGCTCGCGGCCGCGCACTGATCAACGAGCCGACACGTCCATGATCAACCAGGACGACCCCCATCATCAGCGTCAGCGAATGATCGTGGCTCGCCAGTTCACGCCGCGTGCGGTGAAGCAGATCGAGGATCACGTGCGCTCAATCGTGACCGAGCTCATCGACGCAGTCGCACCTGTGGGTTCGTGCGACGCGGTGCAGATGCTCGCGTCACCGTTGCCGGCGATCGTGATCGGCGAGAAACTCGGCTACCCCCGCGAGCTGTGGACCAAAGTACGCGAATGGTCCGAGGTCACCATGTACCAGGCCGGCCAGACGCCGGTCGACGGTGTGTACGTCGAGCAGTCCGCGGTTTCGGTCAGCGGGGCCATTGCCGACTTCGCGGGTGTCACCGTGGGAATCATCGCGGAGCGCCGCGCGAACCCGCAGAACGACCTCATCTCGACGTGGATCGCGTCCGAGACCAACGGCCAGCCGTGGACCGATCAGGAAATCTTATCGGAGTGCATCCTGTTGCTCGACGGTGGTGCCGAAACCACTCGCACGGTCATCGGCGCGATCATTCGCGAGCTCGCCGACCGACCCGACGAGCGTCGAAAGCTGCTCGACAATCCGGCCATCCTCGGCGATACGGGCGTCGAGGAGTTCATCCGGTGGGTCAGTCCCATTTTGAACATGCGCCGCACGGTCACCGAGGACCACACGTTCCACGACCAGCAGCTACGCGTCGGCGACGAGCTCTTGCTCATGTACTCGTCGGCCAATCGTGACGAGCGGGTCTTCGACGACCCCGACCGCTTCGACGTCACCCGTGCGCACAACCACCACGTCGCGTTCGGCTTCGGTACGCACTTCTGTCTTGGTGCGTCGCTGGCGCGCCTCGAGATTCGCGTCATGTTCGAGGAGCTGCTGCGCCGCATACCCGATTGGCGTCTCGCGCCCGGCGCGGAGCCCAAGATCCTCGGCGCCACGTTTGCACGCGCCTACGACGCGGTGCCGATCGAGTTCACCCCGCAGAAGTAAGGCCGAGGAGCGAGGCAGCGTTCGTGTACAGCACACGTTCGAGCACGTCATCGCGCCAACGGAGTTGTTCGAAGCGGGCCAGTGCGTCGGGGGCCTGGGGCCAGCCGTGTGAGCTGCCGTACAGCAGGCGGTCGGCCACGAGATCGGACCGGTTCGCCCAGTCGCGGTAGCGCTCACCGCCCGGGAAGTCGTGGTACGGATCCGGGCCGAGCCAAACGTTGTCGTGCTTGAACACGCACATGATCGCGTCGTCGACGTGCGGGTACGCGGCGTGTGCGATGACGATGCGCAGGTTGGGGAACGAGCGCGCGACGTTCGCGACCGCATCGGGTCGGGTGTGTGCGGCATCGGGACCGCCGAGCGGCCCGACGTGGATCACCGCGAGCAAGCCAAGTTGGTCGCACAACTCGAACAGCGGAACCAGCTCATGCGCGTCGACGGCGAGCGGCGGGTTCAGCCAACCCGTCTCGAAATGGACACCCACGAACCCGAGCCGCGAGCAGCGTTCGATCTCGGCGAGCGCGTTCGGCGGATTCGCCGCGTCGATGCCGGTGAGAGCGACGAAGCAGTCGGGGAATCGCGCGCACAGATCGTGCAGATGCTCGTTGGGAATCGCCACGCCGGGCATGCCGCGTCCGGGCAAGACGCCGAGCACGCCCCGATCTCGCATCCACGATGCGCAGTCCTCGATGGTGGTGGTCGCGCGGTCGGCGGTCGATGATGGTTCGAACTCGTGGCGCCACAGCGGAGTCGAGCGCGTGTTCCACGACAAGGCGGTGCGGGCCCCGGCCGCGGACGCGTCGAACTGCGGCGTGACCACCCGAAACCGGAAGTCGATGACCGGCGTGGCACTCACGTGAGCAGGATGCCGCCGTCGACAAGCACGATCTCGCCCGTCATATACGACGACAACCCCGACGCGAGGAACAGTACGACGCGTGCGATGTCGTCGGGAGCACCCTCGCGACCGAGCGGGTTGCGCGTGGCGTAGGCCTGCTTCACGTCGGCCGCCGCGAGACCCATCGTGTCGGCCACGGCCTGTGCGGTGCGACGAGTGCCTTCGGTGTCGATGCTCCCCGGAGCGACCGCGTTGACCCGAATGCGTGGTGCGAGCTCCAGCGCCAGCGACTTGGTGAGCATCGTCACAGCTCCCTTCGACGCCGCGTAGTGCCCAAGGTTGCGCGCCGGACGAAAAGCCGACGTTGACGCGATGTTGACGATGGCGCCACCGTTCGTCATATGCGGCACGCACGCCTGCGCGGTGAGGAGCGCACCCTTGAGGTTGATGTCGATGAGGCGATCCCACTCGGCCTCGGGCAACTCCATGAGCGGGAACGTGGGGAAGAACACGCCGGCCGCCGGTACGACAATGTCGATACGTCCGAACGCGTCGACCGCGGCGTGGGCAACGTCACGGTTGGCGTCGAGCTCGCGCACGTCGGCGCGCCGGGCGATGGCGCGCGAACCGAGCGCGTCGACCGTGGCCTGGGCATCACGTTCCGCGATGTCGACCGCGCACACCGATGCGCCGGCCTCGTGCAAGCGGCGCGCGATGGCGCGGCCGAGCCCGGAGCCCGCGCCCGTGACCACCGCGGTTTGCCCGCTCAGGTCGACGAGCGCGGCAATGGATGGCGTGTTCGGTGTGTCCCCCATGCGTCAACTCTTGCACGTTCACCGTGACCGAGGTGGCGGCGGCTCGAAATCGCCACGGACTCGGTCCTACACTGCGGATATGCCGACCTACGAGTTCCGCTGCAAGACCTGCGACACCGTGTTCGATGAGAAGCGCCCCATGAGCGAGTCCGACTTTCCGGCGCGCTGCCCTGGGGGCCACGCCGACACCGTGAAGTTGCTGTCGGTGTTCGCGTCCACCGGCGGGCGGGCCACGTCGAGCGTGTCCGGTGCCGATGTCGCGGCCGCTATGTCCGCACCCCAACGCGGATGCGGCGGCGGTTGCGCCTGCCACTGAGCAGCACTCAAGATCAAGCGAGCATCGTCGCGACCTCATAGGCGGTGATCCGTTGATCACGGGTGACGAGCACGAGCCCATCGGTGAGCGCTTGGGCCGCCGGACCGACGAAAACCGCAACGGGAGTACGTACCCCCGATCGGTACGGACCCCCGTGCGTGCCTCGGTGAGCAGATCGAGAAAGCGCGGTCGCTAGAACTCCTCGTCGAACGCGACGTCGCCCTCGACGCCCATCTGGTACGCCGCGACCGTGCGTTCGAAGAAGTTCGTGAGCTCCTGCACATCTTGAAGTTCCATGAACGCGAACGGATTCTTCGAGCCGTACCGGCGCGGCAGCCCGAGCTGCATCATCCGCTGATCGGCGACGAACTCGAGATAGGCGCGTGTGTCGACGGTCGACATGCCTGGCACGCCCTGACCGAGGATGTCGCGGGCGAACTGCTCCTCGCAATCGACCGCTTCCTCGATCATCGCGGTGATCTGTTGCGCGAGGTCGTCATCGAACAGGTCGGGGTCCTCGGCGCGTACGGTGTCAACCACCGCGAGCGCAAAGTTCATATGCATCGACTCGTCACGGAACACCCAGTTCGTGCCTGCGGCGAGGCCGTTCAGCAACCCCTTCGACCGCAGGAAGTAGACGTAGGCGAACGCCGCGAAGAAGAACAGCCCCTCGATACACGCCGCGAAGCAGATCAGGTTCAGCAGGAACTGCTTGCGTTGCGCCGGGGTCTCGATGCGATGGAGTTCGTTGATCGAGTTGATCCACTTGAAGCAGAACTCGGCCTTCATGCGAATCGACGGGATGGTCTCGACCGCATCGAACGCGGCTTCACGCTCGGCGTGATCGGGGATGTAGTTGTCGAGCAGCGTCAAATAGAACTGGACGTGCTGTGCTTCCTCGAACAGCTGGCGGCTCAGGTACAGCCGAGCCTCGGGCGCATTGATGTGCTTGTACAGGTTCAGCACCAGGTTGTTCGAAACGATCGAATCGCCGGTCGCGAAGAACGCAACCAGCCGATTGATCAGATGCTTCTCGGCCGGTAACAGCCGCCGATCGAGGTCGACCAGATCGTCGGAGAAGTCGATCTCCTCGACGGTCCACGTGTTCTTGATGGCATCACGGAACATGTCATAAAACGCCGGATACTTCATCGGGCGAAGGGTCAGGTTGAAACCGGGTTCGAGGATCGACGCCGGCCGGCCCACAGACGGGATCGGGACCGCGCGGGCGGCCGGCGTGTCCTCGTTCGCCGGAACAATCCCTCCGGCGCCGAGCAGCGAAGAAGGGGCCCCGAACTCGGCCGACAAGTCGTGGGCGTGGTCAGTCAAAGCCATAGAACAGAACTCTCCGAACAAAGGGGGGAAGTGAAATCAAACGGGCCTGCTCAGTCGCAGGCTGTGTTGTCGGGCCTGCTCAGTCGCAGGGTGTGTTGTCGGGCCTGCTCAGTCGCAGGCTTCGCACGCCTCGGGGCTTTCGAGCGAGCAGGACACGGCTTCCGCGTCGGTAAAGGACTTCGTGGATGTGGCAGTGACGGTGGCGGTCGGCGTGGTCGGAGCCGACGTGGTTTGGTTGATGCGCGTGGCCGGACGCGAGCGCAGGTAGTAGGTGGTCTTCAACCCTGCCTTCCACGCGTGCAAATACATCGACGACAACTTGCCGATGGTCGGTGACTCCATGAACAGGTTCAACGACTGACTCTGGTCGATGAACGCACCGCGCTCCGCGGCCATGTCGATGAGCGAGCGCATCGGGATCTCCCACGCGGTGCGGTAGATCTCCTTCAGCTCCTCGGGGACGCCCTCGACGTGTTGCACCGAGCCCTCGGCCCGCTTGACCTTGTTCTGCATCTCTTCGGTCCACAAGCCGCGGCGTTGCAGGTCGCGCACGAGGTAGCGGTTGATCTGCATGAACTCGCCCGACAGCGTTTCGCGCTTGAAAAGGTTCGACACCTGCGGCTCGATGCACTCGTAGCACCCGGCGATCGACGCAATGGTGGCCGTCGGTGCGATCGCGATTAGCAGTGAGTTCCGCAAACCGTGAGCGGTGATGCGCTCGCGCAGCTCTTGCCAACGGGCCGGGTCGGTGGCGACAGCACCCGCCAGGTCGAATTGCAGATGGCCGTGCGCCGCGCGGGTCTCGGCGAAGCGAGGATGGGGGCCGAATTGCTCGGCCAGCTCGGTGGACGCCCACAGTGCGTGGAAGTACATCTCCTCGGAGATGCGAGTGGACAACGCACGCGCCTCGGGGCCGTCGAAGGGAATGCGAAGCTTGAAGAAGACATCCTGCAAGCCCATCAGGCCAAGACCAACGGGGCGCCATGCCGCGTTTGAACGACCCGCGGCCTCGGTGGGGTAGTAGTTGATGTCGATGACTCGATCGAGGAAAGGCACCGCGGTGCGCACGACCTCGCCGAGATGGTCGAAGTCAAATTTGCCCTCGTGCACGAACGCGCCCAGGTTCACCGAACCGAGGTTGCACACAGCAGTCTCGTCCTGATCGGTGACCTCGATGATCTCGGTGCACAGGTTCGA
>JAYUFA010000376.1:0-1645 GCA_043738925.1 Actinomycetota bacterium | reverse complement strand
TCCAAAAACCGAAGAGCGACACGGCGGCGACCATCTCGACGATCTGGTCGTCGGTAAACCACACGCGAAGGTCGTCGAAGTGTTGTTGGGTGACCTGGTTCGGGACCTGGCCCATGTCGCGGGCGAGTCGCAGCGCTGCGCGCTCTGACTCGTCGAAGAGCTCGCTCGATTCGAACTCCCAGACCTTCTCGATGCGTTCGTCGGCGACGCCACGCTTCGTGCCGGTGTGCGCGGTGTGCGCCTCGCAGAAGCGGCATCCGTATGCGCTCGATGCGATGTGGCTCATGAGCACCTTCATCTCACCGGAGACACCGTTCAGCTCGGCCAACGCGGCCGAAAAGGAGAGGTAGCCGCGGAGCAGACCGGGCAGCCGGGCCATCGTGAGGAACGCGTTCGGCACATATCCGGCGTGGCCGTCGAGGTAGGCGAAGTAGTCCTCGAACTCCGGAAGGTCCGCTCGATCGCGTGGGTCGACATGCGCCATTGGGAGTGGCTCCGTTCGTTGTGGTCCAGTCATTGTGACCCAGCCTTGGGACGCGGACAACGGTGCGGTGGGTTGGCCGGTCACCGTGATGCACGACACGGCGTTTCGCGCTGACCGCAGCGTTGAACGCGACGGTGATCGCCGTGATGGCTGCGGTTGTCGCGATTTCAGGAGTTGACGGCTGAGGGGCCGGAGGCCGCTGTCGGTGCTCGGTGGGGGAGCAGGTAGAACAGGGCGAGCAGTCCGGACAAGAGCAGGCTCGCGGTGGGTGCCCAGATCGCGACGACGAACACGATCGTGTACGAAGGGAGGCCGAGCGCGTTGCGGCGCATGCCGGCTTTGATCATCGCTGGTGTCACTTCGGGACGTAGGAGCTGGCGGTCGCGGGTCAGCGCCCACCACAGCAACGGGTAGACGATGCTGATCGCGATGAGGGTGGCGCTGTAGAGGAGCACTGCGGTGCGTTGATCGTTGAACGATGCGCCGCGAAGGTTCTCGCCGACGAGCTTGGTGGGGAACGGCACGAACGAGACGACGAGGAGCAGGGCCATGTTGGCAACGATCCCGGGGTGGTCGACGCCTCGAAGCGCCTTGAACATCCCGTGGTGGTTGATCCACATCGTGCCGATGAGGAGGAAGCTGATCACGAACGCGGCGTAGGTTGGCCACGCGCTTCGCAGTTGCTCGGCGAGCGAGTGTGTCTCGTCTCCGCTGACTTTCACGTCGAGGACCAAAAGCGTGATCGCGATCGCGAACACGCCATCACTGAATGCTTCGAGTCGATCCGGCTTGGTGATGCCGAGCGGCGATTCGTGAGCGGCGTGGTCAGTTCGGTCGGAGGGCACGTCACATGCTCGCATGACCAGATGTCGGCCGCCTTCACGACCGGAACCGTGTCGCAGTCGTCGAACACGCAACACCTGCTGATCGGCCAAGTTTCTCGGCCAAGTGGCGTCATTCTTCCGGCGACGCGGAGCAGCGCCCACCTCGCCAAATGCAACGCATTCGTATCGGGCGCAGCGGCCACCGCTCATCGCTTGCGGCTCGTCGGCCGAGACAGGTTTCAGTGCAGCGCGAGCGGCCTTGCTCGACGATCGAGTGCGGCTGGTCGTAGTCCGGGCGTTGCGACGGCTGACCACGCCTCAAGTCTGTCGGCAGGTG
>JAYUFA010000375.1:0-1647 GCA_043738925.1 Actinomycetota bacterium | reverse complement strand
CGCACAACACGCGCTTCGCGCCCCGAGCCGACAGCAGTTCGGCGGCGGCAACGATGGTGCCGCCGGTATCGATCATGTCGTCGATGAGCACGCAGGTGCGGCCGTCGACATCGCCGATGACCTCCTTGGCCTCGACCACGTTCTTTTGGTCCTGGCGACGGCTCTTGTAGACGAAAGCCAGATCGGCGTGCAGGGTCTGCGCGTACTTCTCCGCGACCTTCACCCGACCGGTGTCGGGCGAGACAACCACGAGATCGTCGCCGAACCCGCCGAGTGCCTGCACAAGCACGGGCATCGCCGTGAGGTGATCGACCGGCTGATCAAAGAACCCTTGGATCTGACCTGAGTGCAGATCGACCGACACCATCCGCTTGGTGCCCGCGGCGGTGAACATGTTCGCGATTAGCTTCGCGGTGATCGGCTCGCGGCCCGATGCTTTGCGGTCCTGTCGGGCGTACGCGTAAAAGGGGCACACCACGGTGATGCGCTTTGCGGAAGCTCGGCGAGCCGCGTCGACCATGATCAGGGTTTCCATCACCGCGTCATTGATCGACCGGCCGTCGACCGCGGCGTGCGTCTGGATGATGAAAACGTCGGTGCCACGCACCGACTCGCTGAAGCGGCAATGCAGTTCGCCGTTCGCGAACTCGTCGATGTTCGGCTCACCCAGCGGCTCACCGAGCTCGGACGCGATCTCCTCCGCGAGGTAGCGGCTCGCTCGACCCGAGACCAGGTACAGCTTCTTACGGGTGACGAGCTCCATCAAGATGATCCTCGGGGTCGGTTGGCGAAGGGTGACGCGGAGATCAAGTCTCGCGCGTCGGCGAAGCGTAGAACGCACCCGTTTGCGAGCCGGGCGCGACGGCGTCGCCCGGTTCGAGCACGGCATATGGGCCGACCACGGCGCCCGGGCCGATCTCGGCGTCGTGGCCGACGGTTGCCTCGACGCGTGCGCCCGCGCCGACCGCGCAATCGACGAGGCGCGTGTTCGGCCCAAGATCGGCGCCTTCGCCCACGACGGTGCGGCCCTGCAACATCGTGCCGGGGAACACGGTGACGTCCGCACCGATCTGCACCGTCGTGTCGATATAGGTGTGCGCCGGATCGACGAGCGTGACCCCTTGGCCCAACCAGTAGTCGTTGGTGCGCCGACGCAACTCGGCCTCGACGCGCGCCAGCTGTACACGATCGTTGACGCCGTAGATATCGGTGATGTCGCTGACAGGATGGGCATGCACCGGGTGCCCGGTCTCCGCCAGCACGCGCACTACATCGCTCAGATAGGACACCCCGCGGCTGTTGCGCGGACTCAGTCGGCGCAACGCGGGCGCCAGCAAGCTGCGACGGAAGCAATAGATGCCCGAGCTCACCTCGTTGGACGCGAGCTCATCGTCGTTGGCATCGATCTCTTCGACCACACGCGCGATGCGATCGCCTTTGGCCCGAACGACGCGCGCATAACCAACCGGATCGACAAGTGCAGCCGTGAGGATGGTGACCGCGGCGCCGGATTCTGTGTGGTCGTCTACCAGCGCGGCCAAGGTCGACGCTCGTACAAGTGGCGTGTCACCTGGCAGCACGACGACGACGGCGTCATCCTCGTCGTCGTAGCCGAAGGCCGCGATGCCGATGTTGGCCGCGTCACCG
>JAYUFA010000374.1:0-11736 GCA_043738925.1 Actinomycetota bacterium | reverse complement strand
ACCCTCCGTGACGTGCTCGACGACCGCTGTGAACATACGAGAACTCTACCGAACACACGTTCCCTATGCAACCTCAATACATGCGATATGTACCGATGTTCCTGGCTAATCTGAGGGCGTCACTCGAGGTCGTGACACTCGAGCAACTCTGGTGCGCGGTGCTCGTGGCGAAGGCCACCGAGGGGAAGCGACGTCGACGATCTCGACGTCGGGCCGCGAACTCCTGGATCTCGGTGGTCTTCTCATCGACCTGCGCCCACGACTCGCCTGCGACGCCGATATCGCCACTGACACCGGCCCCGCCAGCGCACCACGCCGCGAGCACTCCACGACGCCGTCGATTGAGGAACGATGGCGACCGACAGCTCGACATGACCGAGATGTGCGATCTCCTGATCCGCTACGCCTCCAATCGACACGAACGCGACACCGACCCGGGTCATCCAGGCGACCGCACAACGGTGGACCGAACTCAGTACCGGTAGTGATCGCTCTTGTATGGGCCATCCACCGGAATACCGAGGTACGCGGCTTGCTCCTCGTTGAGGACCGTGAGCTTCACTCCGAGTGCGTCGAGGTGGGAGCGCGCGACCTTCTCGTCGAGCTTCTTCGGCAGCGTGTACACCTCGCGCTCATAGCTCTCGTTGTGACCGAACAGCTCGATCTGTGCGACGACCTGATTCGAGAACGAGCACGACATCACAAAGCTCGGGTGACCGGTCGCGCAACCAAGGTTCATGAGGCGGCCCTCGGCCAACACGATCACGGAGTGACCGTCGGGGAACACAAATTCGTCGACCTGCGGTTTGATGTTCACGCGTTGCACGTCGCTCATGCGATTCAGGCCGGCCATGTCGATCTCGTTGTCGAAGTGACCGATGTTGGCAACGATGGCCTGATGCTTCATCCGTGCCATGTGCTCGGCGGTGATGATGCCTTTGTTGCCCGTGGTCGACACATAGATGTCGCCACGGTCGAGCGCCCGTTCGAGCGTGGTGACCTCATAGCCCTGCATCGCCGCCTGCAACGCGCAGATCGGATCGATCTCGGTGACGATGACGCGCGCACCTTGCCCCCGCAATGCCTCCGCACAACCCTTGCCGACGTCGCCGAACCCGCACACCACCGCTACCTTGCCGCCGATCATCACATCGGTAGCGCGGTTGATGCCGTCGATGACGGAGTGGCGACAGCCGTACAAGTTGTCGAACTTCGACTTGGTGACCGAGTCGTTGACGTTGATCGCCGGGAAAAGCAACGTGCCCGCAGCCATCATTTGGTAGAGCCGATGCACACCGGTGGTGGTCTCCTCGGTGACGCCGCGGATGCCGGGCGCGATCCGATGCCAAAGCTGCGGATCTTCCCCGTGCAGCTTCGCGAGGAGCTCAAGGATGATCCCGTACTCCTCGCTGTCGGCGGTGTCGACTGACGGAACGCTACCGAGGCGCTCGAACTCGAGGCCCTTGTGCACGAGCAGCGTCGCGTCGCCGCCGTCGTCGAGGATCATGTTGGGGCCGCCGCCGTCGGGCCAGCGCAACACCTGCTCAGTGCACCACCAGTACTCGTCGAGCGTCTCGCCCTTCCACGCGAACACCGGCACCCCTTGCGGGTTGTCGATCGTGCCGTTGGGGCCGACCACCGTTGCAGCAGCCGCATGGTCTTGCGTCGAGAAGATGTTGCAGCTGACCCAACGCACCTCGGCACCCAAGCAGGTGAGCGTCTCGATGAGCACCGCGGTCTGGATGGTCATGTGCAACGAGCCGGTGATGCGCGCGCCCGCAAGTGGCTGGCGATCCGTGAACTCGGCACGCAGCGCCATCAGGCCGGGCATCTCATGCTCGGCGAGCTGGATTTCCTTGCGTCCAAAGCCGGCCAGCGAAAGATCGGCGACCTTGAAATCATGAATAGCAACAGGCATGGCTTTGCTCCTCGTCGAAGGTGGCGCGCGTCTTCCGCACGCATTTGGGGATGATCGACGGGCTGGGGTCGTCTGACACCGTGGCACGGCAGCCCTGCGGGCTCAGAGGCTATCGTGCGGGGCTAACCGAACGCGAGTGCGGGCGCTGGACCTGGGTCGAGGCCCTCTTGGGCGGCGAGCTCGAGCGAGACCATGTCGGCCTGGAGGAACAGGTCGAACAGTTGGGCGAGCGGCCCCACGCCCTCGGCCTCGACAACGTGCACGGCGAGAAGCGACTCCTCCACAGCCGGAACGAGACGATCGAACGCTTCGCGAATGTCGGCGCGTTCGAAATCGTGGCGCAGCAGCACCGACGTCAACACCTGCCGCGTCACATCACCATGCTGGCCCCATCCG
This sequence comes from Actinomycetota bacterium, assembly GCA_043738925.1. GTDB lineage: Bacteria > Actinomycetota > Acidimicrobiia > Acidimicrobiales > WLNW01 > WLNW01. The sequence continues at coordinate 9,422 of JAYUFA010000374.1, read as the reverse complement.
GCGAGCTCGTCGTGAAGCAGTTCGGGCAGCGCGCTCGCGAACGCGGGGATCTTGGCGTTCACGTTGCATTGTTGCTTCCAACGCGTCGCCGCCAGCGCGCCGAGCGAACCGCCACCGGTGACGAGCGGGATGCTGCGCCCGATACGACGAGCGAGCCGGCGCGGCGAATCGTCGCCCGCGGCATATGCATCACGACGGTGCCTGAGTTGTTGAATGGCGTGATCAAGTGCCGGCTCGATACCGGGAAGGAAGCCCAGCCGGTCGAGCACCACGAGCGGCGCCGCGCACAATGGGCCCCACGCGGCGCGTGACGCGGCCGAACACGTGTCGAGCGTGATCACGCTGCCACCGGCACGGGCGACGCGCGCGTTGACGTCACCGACAATCGCTGTCGCGATGATCGCCGCGCCTCGCGCCGCGGCCTCATGAACCACCTCGCAGACCGATGTGGGCGACTCGCCGTGGTCGATCACGATGCACAACGAACTGGCCCCGACCCATGTCGGCAGCTGGGTATCGATCACGGCCACGACCGGCACCTTGCACATCGCGCTTGCGGCGAATGCCACGGTTCGTGCCGCGAGCCCGGCTGTGCCTACCCCGACGACGACGATGGAGGATGCCTCTTCAGCACTCGGCAACGCGGCATCCTGCGCGAGCAGCAACGCGTGCTCGGTGCATTCGGGCAGGCGCATCGCGGCCTCGAACATCCCGAGCGAGTCGGGTCGGTCCGTCATGCTTCGAACGTGGGCCGAATACCGTCGACGACGGCCAGTGCGACGAGCCGATCGTGCTCAGCGGCGTCGACGATGGTCGACTCGTCGATCAAGAGAATCGGGATGTCATCGCGTATGTCGTAACGACGATGCAGACGCGGGTTGTACAACACGTGTTCCGACGCGAAGTAGAGCAGCGGGCCCTTGTCATCAGGACACGCAAGGATGTCGAGCAGATCTTGGTCGAGCGCCACGGCGCGATCCCTTTCGTTGGACATGAGGCTGTCGCCTCAGACGAACAGCGAGCGAACTTCGGCGACGCGAACGTCGCAGGCCGCGGTCGTTGCGGCTTCGAGGTTCAGACGCAACAGCGGCTCGGTGTTCGACGGCCGAAGGTTGAACCACCAATCGCCGCAATCGACGGTGAGCCCGTCGAGCCGGTCTTGTGGATGCGTTGCGTACGCGGCCGCGACACGGTCGATGACCGCGTGCGCGTCGGATACCGTGGTGTTGATCTCGCCTGACGCTGCGTAGCGGTCGAGTGGGGCGACGAGTTCGGACAACGCCTTGCCAGTGGCACACATCGCCTCGAGCACGAACATCGCCGTGATCAGACCGCTGTCGGCACGGAAGTTGTCACGGAAGTAGTAGTGCCCCGAATGCTCGCCGGCGAACGCGGCGCCGGTCTCGGCCATGGCCTGCTTGATGAACGAATGTCCGACACGCGTACGCACGGCGTGCCCGCCGTTCTCGTTGATCACCTCGGGCACGGCCTTCGAACAGATGAGGTTGTGCAGGATCGTGGCACCAGGCTCGCGTGCCAGCACCCTCGTGGCCACGAGCGCCGTGGTGAGTGAACCACTCACGCCATGTGCTTGTTCATCGACGAGAAACACACGGTCGGCGTCGCCGTCGAACGCGAGGCCGATGTCGGCACCGGTGGCCAACACGCGTTCCATGAGATCGCGCTGATTCTCCGGTTGCAGTGGGTCAGCGGGATGGTTCGGGAACGTGCCGTCGAGCTCGGGATACAACATCTCCAGCTCGAACGGCAGACCGGAAAAGACCGCGGGCACGACGAGTCCGCCCATGCCGTTGGCCGTGTCGGTGACGACCTTCAGCGGCCGCATGCTTGCCACATCGACGAACGAACGCACGTGGGCCGCGAACTCGTCGAGCAACTCGATCGACGACAGCGCGCCCGCGTGCTCAGTGCGAGGTAACGCGTGTTCGGCCATTGCTTGGATCTCGCGTAGGCCCGATTCCTCACCGATGGGCTTGGCGCCCTCGAGACACATCTTGATGCCGTTGTATTGCGCGGGATTGTGCGATGCCGTGAACATCGCTCCAGGCGCATCCAACCGACCGGTCGCGAAGTACAACATGTCGGTTGAGGCGAGGCCGAGGTCGACCACGTCGAGCCCTTGATGACGCACCCCGTCGGCGAACGCCGCTGAGAGCTCGATGCCCGAGGGTCGCATGTCGCGCGCCACCAACACGCGAGTCGCGCTGCTGTGCCCGATCACAAAGCGCGCGAACGCAGCACCAATGGAACGGGCCATGACCGCATCGAACTGGTCTGGCACCGTGCCGCGGATGTCGTAGGCCTTGAAGATCGCGCCGTAGGAGCTCATCGAGCCATCAGGGTATGGCGTGGTCGGCGGAACTGAACGATCGGGCCGGCAGCGAGAACGCTGTCGCGTATACGCCCTCGCGCGACCAGCGACGTACCCGCACGACATCGCGAACGAGCCGCCAGCCGTCGAGCGCCGCGCGCACGGTCGAAGTCGACGTGTTGCGCACCTCCACCGGCAACGTCGCGAGCGACAGATGATTGCGTTCGATCAGATGGAACACCTCGATGTCGAACGCGAAACCTTCCAGACGACTCGCGGCGAACAGGGCGCGGGCCACGTCGGAACGGAACGCCTTCAGGCCGCATTGGGTGTCGCGGTACTGGCCCAACAGCAGTGTCTGCGTGATCACGTTGACCACCTTGCTCCCGAAGTCACGCACCAACGTGGTGGGCGCGAGCACGGTGGTGGCCGAGTGTCGACGATTGCCCACGGCTACGTCCCACCCGCCCTCGACATGGTCGAGCAGCGGCAGGATCTGCGTCGGTGCGTAAGCGAGATCGGCATCGGTGAACGCGATGGTGCGCCCGGTGGCCGCCAAAATGCCCGCTCGTACGGCAGCACCTTTGCCTCGATTCGGCGACATGACCAGCACCTGGTCGGCACCGGCGGCGCGAGCGCGAGCTGCCGTATCGTCACGCGAGCCGTCATCGACGATGACGATCTCGAGGCCACCGTCGCCATCGACACCGGCGAGTTCGGACCGCAAGCTCCCCACCGTGGCCGCGATGCGCTCGCTTTCGTTGTATGCGGGCACGACCACCGACAGGCGTACCGCTCCCGCAGCCGTCGGTCGACCCGCCGGACGGTCCTGTTCGCGCCGGACGACCCGCCACAACAGGCTGCGGTGTGCGACTGTGCGCACGAGCGCGGCGATCACGACCGCGGTGATCTTGACCGCGATCAACGCACCGCGCGTCGAATGGTTCGCACCGAGCGCGAGAACCACGCCCACGTCGACGACCCCCGAAACCACGACGACCGCAAGGAACACCGCCGGTGATCGCATCCACCGCACGAACGGATCGCCACGGAAGGTGATGAGGCGGTGCAACGAATAGGACACCACTGCCGCAACGCCGAGCGCTGCGACGTCGGCACCGATCGCACGCCAACCGTTGCGCCGCAACGCGACGAAGAGCACGACATCGATCGCGGTTGCCAGCAGACCAACCGCCGCGAATCGGCGAAAACGAGCCCGCATATCAGCTCTCCGGAGAGGGAGGCACAGCCGACGGCCGCGGCGGTGGATCCGGCAAGGCCGAAGGCGGGCTGAACGGCGCTGCAGCGCTGGGCGGGGCGTCGCTGGGTGGGGCGTCGCTGGGTGGGGCGTCGGAGGGCAGCCACCACTGACTGGTGTGAGCACGGGTGGCCAAATCACCTACGCCCTCGTTCGCCAGGTCAACTGGCGTGTCCGGCCGTATGCGCGCGATGAACGCCGCAATCGCATCGAGAGGATCGAACCAAGGCCGCGCCGCGGGACCCACCCGGCGGCGGAACAGCACGATCAGGCCGACAATGCCCAGCATCGTGAGAGCCATCGAGAACAGATCGATGCCGACATATCCGTAGTGCAGACGCACATGCGTCGATGTCGGAATGACGACCATCAGGTTCGGCGTGACCCGGTACGGGCCCTTCGCGCCTGACACCTTCCAGTTCGGGAAGTACGACGCTTTGACGAGCACCGGTACGCCGATCTGATCGACATCGAAACTGATCGACTCGTCGTCGGTGCGCGTGTTCGTCACCGTGGCAGCTGGTAGCTCTTTGCGAGGCGCGTCGGGTATGGCCGGGTCCTCATAGGTCTTGCCGGCCGCAGTGGCCGCGGCTCGCCCTTTGGCCACCTTGGACGCGTTCAGCTTGGCTGTTTGGGGGATGGCATAGCGCGCCCATTCCTTGGGTCCGGTGGCCGCGCGCAACACGTCCCACTGTGTGGGGTCGTCGAAGAACTTCGCAGCCGGCTGAAGCCACTCAGCTTGGGTCTGACCGACATCGCTGTAGACCACCGGCTCATAGTGCAACGGTGTGACAAGGTCGCTCTGCGCCACGAGGTACATGTGCCACACGCCCGCGCTTGCGATCTCGGTCAGCTCAGGATGCGCCGACGCCGCGGCAACCGCCACGTCACTGAACGCGAGGTAATAGCGCACCCCCATCAACTGGAGTTGCTTGACGCCGAGGTCAATATTGAAGCCTGGATACGGCAAGTCACGCTGCGGAGACGAAGGGTGATCCGACAACGCGCTCTGGTTGAGGAAGTGGAACGGCGTTGTCGACGAAGCCTCGAAGTAAAGGCCTTCCATCGAGCCGATGCAGCCGTCGGTGAAAAGCGGCAGGAGCATCGGTGCCATAGGTGTGCCGTAGCCCTCGAGGCGCGGTCCGTACTCCCACATCGAGCGACCGCAGCCGTATTGCGGGTCGTGGCCGATGCCGTCGACCATTTGCACGAGCCCGTAGAACTCGGGGTAGCCACCGCTTGATCCCGACGCCGGTTTGCGCTCGTACCCACTGAAGTTCCAGCCCGCCCAGCCGGGCAGGAAGCTGGAATCCCTCGTGTGGTGCATCCATCCGGGCACGCCCCACTCGTATGCGCCGTCCTTGCGGATGTGACCGCCGGGTATCGAATGCAGTGCGGGGCCGAGCACCGCGAAGATCCCGAGGAACGCAATCGGCGCGGCCAACAACTGCACCCCGCGCCCGGCGCGGGCGTCGGCCACGAACGTGACCTCGCCGACGAGATCGACGATGCCGAAGATGATCATGCCGAACAGCAGATACGCCGCGGGGAATGCAAGTGCCTGCAACACCGCCGAGGTAGCGGGCCGCAACACGCTTTCGCCCGCGACGGCAAAGAATCCGTGGGCGCCGTGCGCGGTGGTCCACCACACGTTGGGCACCGCGATGTGGGCCATCCAGATGAGCCCACACGCCAACGCCAACGCGAAGACACCGAAGCCGCGTCGTAGCCACAAGATGCCCGCGAGTAGACCGATGAGGAACGCGCCCAAAACACTGGTGCGATTGCCGGGCAGTACTCGCCCAACGCGCGTCTCGAACGAGCTGTGGGCGGCGAGGGCGCGTGTGAGTTCGACGGCCGCAAGGCCGACCAACGACGAGGCGGCGAAGTGGCGAGCCCATCGCTTCTCGCGTACCAACTGCACCGCTTCGGCCAGCGCTATCGCGGCCAGCAGGTAAAGGCAGAGGTAGTAGAAGGGCAACATGCGGGCGTTCCACATCCGTCCTTCGGGTTTGTGGATGAAGGCGAGCGCGATGCCGATCGACGCGGCACCGAGCGCGATGCCCAAACGGTTGCGGCGCCAAAGGGAGAACACGAAACCGACCACGGCTATGGCGAACACGACTTCGAGCGGCGGAGAGTCGCGCAGAAAATCAGCGGGCAGCGTGTTGCGCGTGAGCAGGTTCTCCTTGAACTGAAAGGTTCGACCCCAACCCATGTCGTTGAGGTACGTCGACTTTGCAAAGAACGGAAGCGCCCAGAACGCGCCGAGCGCTCCGCCGACCGGCAGCACCGTGGCAAGGGTGTGCAGCTGGGTCCGGCCGAATCGGAACGCGACGTAGAGCAGCACCACCCCGAGAGCGAAGAACGCAGGAAACAGGTGACACAGCCCCGTGAGCGCGAGGGTCAGCGCGGCCCAGCCACGACCCTTACCGGTGTCGAGCGCTCGGATCGAGCAGCCGATCGCGAGCAGCGACAGCGACAATGCCATCGAGAACGCGAACTCGCCGGCCATGGTCGACGCGATGTTGCCGCCGTAGATGTTGTACGAGCGGTCGAACACATACGGCAATGTGGCCACCGCGAGGATCACCGGACCGGGAAATGCCAGACCGGCCAGGCGGCCGAGCGCCCAACCGTTCAGCGGCATGGTGACCAACCCGCTGATCACGATGAGCTTGAACGCAATGCCGTAGGGGATGCCGATGCTTAGCAGCGTGGCGGCGATCGTCACGGCGATCGCAAGTGCGCGCCATCGCACCAAGCTGGGCCGGGCAAAGACCGAACCCGCAAGCCCGAACACCGCGCCGATCACGAGGACCACCTGCCACCACACCAGACCGACGTTCAGCACGACGACCGCCAGCGAGGGCAGGATCATGTAGTACTGAAAAGCCGGGAAGCCCGCGTACCAGTCGGGGGTCCAACCGATGAGGCGACCCTTTGGCAACAGGTGATCGCGCAGGTAGGCCGGTCCCCAGACGTGAGCACCCATGTCGCCGCCCGTAGGCAAGGTGTTGGTGAAAATAAGCCCAGGGTGCAGCACCGTGAAGATCCAGGCCATGGCCGCGCCAACCACGGCGAGGCTGATCCACGTCTCGGGCTGAACGGCGACGATCCGGGCCGCGATCTGGTCCACGAGTGGCGCGTCGAGAGGCTCCGCGTCCGCGCCGACCGCGACCTGCCGGGCGGCGACATCGATGCGTAGCTCGGTGTGGGCCGCGCCGAGAAAGTGATCGGCCGCTGCCGGAGGCTCGTTCATGACGGGGTCCATCGTTGCAGCTCTCGTGGTCGGGGTGGGGGCACCCCGCTGCGCTCAGCGGCGAGGGGCGTTGGCGCGCCGCTCATCGCTGATTGCGCTCAGGACACCCTTCAGATCGACCTTTTGCTGCGTGATGAGAGACTCACCGACATACCAGCCCCGATATCCGCAGCGTGAGCACGAACGCATGGTGCGTCGCTCTCCGCTGATCTGTATCGAGATGGCCACCAGGGTGTTCGGGCAACGTGGGCAGCGCGTTGTGGGCGTTGGCGGTACTGGCATGTACGGAGACCCTCCCGGAGCGGACGAGGATTCCATCGACGCGACGGGTGCGTTCTCAAGGGAAATACCACGGAGAGTGGTCGTTCTGTCCACAATAGGCAAGAAGGCCTAGACCAAACGGTCCCAAAGCAGGGTCACGACGGTCGTGGCATTGAAGCCGACATGGGTCCACAGGGACGGGCCAAGGCGCCCGCTGCGATACGCCACCGTGCCGAGAATGACGCCGAACACCACCAGCGCGGGTAGCTGCAACAGCTCGAAGTGCGACGCCCCGAAGACGACCGCGGTCACGCCGATAGCCACAGGGGCTCGCGCAAGGCGCAGCATCGAGCGTTGCAACAGGCCGCGGTAGAACAGCTCCTCGACCAGTGGCGCGCCGACCACGACCACGAGCACCAGCAACACCATCCCCCACCAGCTCGACGCCTTGGCCTTGTCCGCGAGCTGACGGGCCGGTTTTTCGAAGTCGTCGCTCGACGATCCCGACAGCTGGATGATCGGCCAGGACACCACGTACGACACGAAGTACTGCGCGGCGAAACCGAGGGCAAGCCCAAAGGGCACATCGCGCCCCTGCATCGTGAACCCGAAGTCTTCGCGCAGCGACCGCGCCCCGCGCGCAAACGTGGCCAGGCCGACTGCGCCCACGAGCCCGATCCAAAGCGGGATCTCGAGGACCGCGATCCCCCAAATCGGAATGTCGTCCGTGGTGTGCCAACCCTGCGCGCCGGCGAGCACGACGCTCGCGAGCGCGGACAGCACCAGTGCCACGAGAAATCCGGCCGCCGCGTCAGGCACCCCCCATCGCGGCGAAGCGGTGGGAGTGACGTCGCGTCGCATGGGCCTCAACGTACGCCGCTGGTGAACCTCTCGGTGGGTCTCGTGACCTCGAGCCGCCAGCCGTTCGGCGGCGACAGCCGATTCGCATGGCGAGCACAAAGGTCATGACACGCGGGGTGTGGCTCGTCGAGGAGTGCCTCGATCCAGGCGATGCGATTCGCGTAGTCGTACGACAACGTGGCCACGGCGGCAGCACTGCACGTGGGACGTGCGCAGGAGCGATTCATGGCCGGGGACGCTACCGCCGGGCCTCCGCGCCGCCGCGGATGAGCGGTTTGACACGCGCGCAGTCCCGTCGAAGCCGTACCGCCGTACGATGGTCGGATGGCCGTGCCACCCCCCCCGCCGCCTCCCCCTCGCCCGCAGCGTTCCCCCGATCGTATGCCCGACCGTCCCCGTGCATCAGGGCGCACCCCCGGTGCCAAGCCCGAGCCCGGGTGGTCGCGGTGGTTGATCTGGGCCGTTGGGTTGTTGATCATCGCGGTCATCATGATCTCGGTGCTCACGCCGGGCGTCGAGCGCACCGATATCAGCTACCCCGACCTCATCGCCAAGGTGCAAACGGGCGAGGTCGTCAAGATCCGTGTCAACAATGACAGCTCGCGCATCACCGGCGATTTCAAGGACGGCAAGCACTTCTCGTCGACCGCGCCATCGAAGGTGCCTGACGCCGACGTCGCGACCATGGGCAAGTTCGTGCCCGACACCAAGTTCACGACACCGCAGACCAACTTCTTCGTGTCACTCATCCCGGTGCTGTTGCCGATCATGCTGCTCGTGGGGTTCTTCGTGTGGATGAACCGTCGCGCCCAGGGCCAGATGGGCAACATCATGTCCATCGGCCGTTCGCGGGCGCGTACGTATTCCACCGAGCGACCGGGTACCACGTTTGCTGACGTCGCCGGCTATGCCGGCGTCAAGCAGGAAGTGCGCGAGGTCGTCGACTTCCTGCGCTTCCCCGACAAGTTCGCGTCCATTGGCGCGCGCACGCCTAAGGGCATCTTGCTTGTCGGGCCTCCCGGCACCGGCAAGACGCTCATCGCCCGCGCCGTCGCCGGCGAGGCCGGCGTGCCGTTCTTGTCGGTTACCGGCTCCGACTTCATGGAGATGTTCGTCGGTGTCGGCGCATCTCGAGTACGCGACTTGTTCGACAGCGCCCGCAAACTTGGTCGAGCCATCATCTTCGTCGACGAGATCGACTCGATTGGCCGCAAGCGCGGCGCCGGCCTCGGTGGTGGCCACGACGAACGTGAGCAGACCCTCAACCAGATGTTGTCCGAGATGGATGGCTTCGAGGCCAGCGAGGGCATCGTGATGATGGCCGCCACCAACCGGCCCGACATCCTCGACCCAGCCCTGTTGCGCCCCGGTCGATTCGACCGCCAGGTGGTCGTTCCGCTGCCCGAACTCGATGACCGCATCGAAATCCTCAAGGTACACGTCAAGAG
>JAYUFA010000373.1:0-11753 GCA_043738925.1 Actinomycetota bacterium | reverse complement strand
GGTCGGCGCCGTCAATCGGCTGGTGCCCGCGGCCGATGTCGACGCGACCGCTACGGAGTTGGCGCAACGTCTCGCGAGCGGTCCCACGCGATCGCTCGGGCAGGCGAAGCTGCTGTATCGCCGCTCGAGTGAGACCGACATGCGGACGGCGTTCAAGGAGGAGACGGCCGCGGCCACGATCCTCACCACCACGCATGACCGCTCGGAGGGCGTGCAGGCGTTCCTTGAACGTCGCGACGCCGTATTCACCGGCGACTGAGATCCAGTGGGCTAATGCGACTACATTAGGACGATGCACGAGAGTTCCGCGGAGATCAGAAAGCGGTTGCCTCACCCAGTCATCGACATCGACGGGCACATGGCCGAATACTTCCCCGCGCTTGCGCCGTACGTCGAGCGTGAAGGCTTGTCGCTCTCGCATCCGTCGTTGCAACGCATCCTTCCGGCCTACGGCGGCGCGACGCGTTCGTGGCACGAGCAGACGCCGGCCGAACGCGCGGCCACTCGTACGCCGCGGGGGCCGTGGTGGAGTTCACCGGCGAAACAGACGATCGATCTCGCGACCGCGCTGCTACCGGGGTTGTTGTACGAGCGCCTCGACGAGCTCGGGCTCGACTTCAGCGTGGTGTATCCGAGCCTGGGGCTGGTGTTCCTGCACACCCCTGACGACACCTATCGCCGCGGCACCTGCCGAGCGCTGAACCGCTCGAACGCCGAGACCTTCGCCCCCTATGCCGATCGGCTCACGCCGGTTGCTGCCATCCCCATGCACACTCCCGACGAGGCGGTTGCCGAATTGGAGTACGCAGTGAAGGTGCTTGGCTTCAAGGCGGCGTTGTGCGCGGGCTACGTGCAGCGACCGTTCGACGCGCTCGCGGACAAGGACCCCGAGGTGTCGAACTATGCGTTCTGGCTCGACCAATTTGGTGTCGACAGCGCGTACGACTACGACCCCGTGTGGGCCAAGGCGCAAGAGCTTGGCGTGTCCGTCGCGTTTCACTCGGGCTTCATCGGGATGACGCCGTATCGCTCGATATCGAGCTACATGTTCAACCATCTCAGCATGCTTGCCGACGGTCAGCAGTCGCTCGCGAAGTCGTTGTTTCTCGGCGGTGTCACGCACCGGTTCCCGAACATGAACTTCGCGTTCCTCGAAGGTGGCGTCGCATGGGCCGCCTCGCTTTACAGCGACCTCATCGGGCATTGGGAAAAGCGCAACGTGCGCGCGCTGCATGCCAACCTCGATCCGCAACTGATCGACCGAGCCCTCCTCGCGCGCATGCTCGACAAGTACGGCCCGGCGACGACACCGACGAGTGGGGGACTCACCGATCGCCCGCCGGAGCCGACCGACATGATCGACGAATGGGCCGCGTGTGGCATCGAGCGCGCCGAGGACATCAAGACGCGCTTCGTGGATCGGTTCTTCTTCGGCTGCGAGGCGGACGACCCGATGACGTCGCTGGCGTTCAACACCAAGATCAATCCGTTCGGCGCGGAACTGCACGCGATGATGGGCTCGGACATCGCGCACTGGGATGTGCCGGACATGGCCGAGGTGCTCGAAGAGGCTTGGGAGATGGTCGACCGCGATTGGATCGACGCCGCGTCGTTCGAGAAGTTCACGTTCGCCACTCCCGTGAAGTTCTACACCGGCACCAACCCGGCATTCTTCGACGGCACGGTGGTCGAGCAGGCCGTTCGCGACTTCAACGCAGGTTCGTAACTCCGATCTAAGCGCGGTCGTCCTCGAAGCATCTATGGTGCGGCGCTGTAGGCCGAGCGGGCTTGCCGGCGAGGAGGGCACATGACGCGCTTTGTGGAGAGCACCATCACGTTTCCGTACAAGCGGTCGCTTGGACCCGTGATCGGTACGTTCATGACGGCGCTCACCGACAAGCGCATCCTCGGTATACGAAACGGCGACCAGGTGATCGCGCCGCCGATGGAGTGGGATCCGCTCACGGGCGCTGAGCTGGCGCACGACTTTGTCGAGGTCGGCCCGGTCGGGGTGGTCGAGTCGTGGACATGGGTGCCGTCGCCTTCTGTGCAACATCCGCTCGATCGTCCGTTCGCGTTCGCTTTCATTCGCCTCGATGGCGCTACCACGCCGATGCTGCACGCTGTTGATGCGGGCACGCCAGCTGCCATGCACGACGGCATGCGTGTGGCACCGCGGTGGCGTGGCATCCGTGAAGGCCGCATCAACGACATTGTCTGTTTCGTGCCCGGCGCGACGACCGAGGTCGAGGGCACCGACGCCGGCCCCGCGTCCGAGCCCGTGGTGTTGATGGAGTACCTGGCCTCGATCACCTACGTGAACCCGGTTTCGCCGACGCTCGATCGTGTCGTCGCGGCAAGCCGCGAAGGCCGTCTCGTCGGCCAGAAGTGCCCGACGTGTGGTCGGATCTACGCCGGCGGTCGCGGGCATTGCCCGGTCGACGCCCGCGTGTTCGGCGTCGAGCACGACCTTGACCTGCCCACCGTGGGCACCATCACGAACTACGCGATCGTCACGCCGACGCAGTATCCGGGCCAGACCGAAACCGAGCCGTTCGTGCGTGCGTTCGTGCTCCTCGATGGCGTCGACGTCGTGCTCGGCTATCAACCAGTGGTCGAGCTTCCCTATACCGAGGTGCATGTGGGCCAACGCGTCGCGGCCGTTTGGGCGTCGCCCGCCGAGGAAGTCGACGCGAGCGGCCAAATGGGTGGGAGCTTCGGCTATCTCATTGGCTGGATACCGAACGGCGAGCCTGATGTGGCAGACCCTGATCTTGTGAATCGGATTTTCTGATGAGCACTCTGCATGACATCGCCATCGTCGGTTGGGCTCAGTCTCCGATGGTTCGTCGCACCGACCTGTCGGAAACGCACATGCTCGTCGACGTGATCACCGATGCACTTGACCCGCTGGGGCTCACACGAGCCGACGTCGATTTCACCTGCCTTGGTAGCTGTGACTACATCACGGGTCAGGCGTTCTCGTTCGTGGTCAACCTCGACGCGCTCGGCGCATGGCCGCCGAAGCAGGATTCACACGTCGAGATGGACGGCGCTTGGGCGTTGTACGAGGCGTGGCTGCGATTGCAACATGGCGACATCGAGATTGCAGTGGTCACCGGCTCAGGTCGCTCATCGACCGGCGACCCGACGTTGATCTATCCCATGGAGATGGACCCGTACTATCTCGCGCCGCTTGGTGCCGACCCGCTCACGTTCGCCGCATTGCAAGCACGAGCGCTGGTTCGAGCCGGCATCGCGGATGAGCGTTCTATGGCTGAGGTCGCGGTGCGTTCGCGGCGTGACGCGATCGGCAACCCGTACGCGCAGGTGTCGGGCGAGGGCGATGTCGACGCTCTCCTCACGGGCGACTATGTCCGCGAACCGTTGCGGCGTCACGATCTTGCACCGATAACCGACGGCGCGTGCGCAATGGTGCTCGCCACCGCCGAGCGCGCCCGTCAGCTGTGTGCTCGCCCCGCGTTCATCCGAGGAGTCGACCATCGAACCGAAGGTCACAACCCGGCGCTGCGTGATCTGACCGACTCGCCGTCGGTGCGCATTGCTGCGGCCGCCGCCGGCCTGGCAGAGGGTCCGGTCGAGGTTGCCGAGTTGCAGGCGGCCTTCAGCCATGAAGAGCTGCTGCTGCGTCACGTGCTCGGGCTCGGCGCCGATGTCAAGGTCAACCCGTCGGGTGGCGCACTTGCGTCGAACCCGATCATGGCCACCGGCTTGTGCCGGATTGGTTACGCCGCACAACACATCTTCGACGGCGGGCATCGCGCCCTCGCGCACTCCACCTCGGGGCCGTGCCTGCAACAGAATCTCGTGTGCATTCTCGAAGGGGAGGACGCCTGATGAGCGCAGAACCGTGTGCCATCGTCGGGGTCGGTCAGACCCACCACAAGTCGCGACGACGCGATGTCTCGATGGGTGGCCTCGTACGCGAGGCAGTGTTCCGTGCGCTTGACGACGCGCAGATGACGATGGCCGATATCGACGCGGTCGTGCTCGGCAAGGCACCCGACTTGTTCGAGGGTGTCATGAAGCCCGAGCTCTACTTGTCGGACGCGCTCGGCGCCGTAGGCAAGCCGATGTTCCGTGTGCATACCGCCGGTTCGGTCGGCGGCTCCACCGGCGTGGTCGCCGCATCGCACGTGCAGACTCGGCGGTTTCGTCGGGTGCTTGCGGTCGCGTACGAGAAGCAGTCCGAGGGCAATGCCCAGTTCGCACTCGGTAGCGGGAAGGGTGCGAGCCTCGGCGCCGGTGGGTCGTTCGCGCCGTTCATCCGCTCGTACATCCATCGCAGTGGTGCGCCCGAGCACATCGGTTGGAAGGTCGCGGTCAAGGATCGTCAGAACGCGTTGAAGAACCCGTACGCGCATCTCCAGATTCACGACATCTCGATCGAGAAGGTCAAGGCGTCGCCCATGCTTTGGGAGCCTCTGCGGTATCTCGAATCGTGCCCGTCGTCCGACGGCGCGTGTGCGGTCGTACTCACCGACGAAGTCGGCGGTAACGAGGCCGCCGCGGCTGGTCGGGCACCTGCTTGGGTGCTTGGCGCGGCGTCGCGCAGCGAACCCGGTTCGTTCCCGGGTCGCGATCCCGTGCGTCCGGCCGCGGCATGGGATTGCGCGCATCACGTGTACGCGCAGGCCGGCATCACGAATCCACTCAAGCAGATCGATATGGCCGAGCTCTACGTGCCGTTCTCCTGGCATGAGGCCATCTGGCTCGAAGGCCACGGCATCGCCGAGTTCGGCGACGGCTGGCGCATGATCGACAACGGCGACACGGAGATCGGCGGCTCGTTCCCGGTGAACTGCTCCGGTGGCGTGCTCTCGTCGAACCCGATCGGCGCATCCGGCCTTCTGCGATTCGCTGAGGCCGCGCTGCAGGTGCGCAATCAAGCCGGTGAGCACCAGGTCGATGGGGCCAAGGTCGCGCTGGCGATGGCATACGGCGCGAACAGTCAGTACTTCAGCATGTGGGTGGTGGCTTCGAGCCTGCAACCGTTCGGCTGAACGGTGAGCAACGACGAGCCGGTTGCCGCAGGGTTTCAGCGGCTGTTCTCGCCGCTCGACATTGGTCGCTTCACGATTCGCAACCGCATCGTCAATACGGTGCATGGCACCGGGCTCGGCGATGAGCGCGATTTGCGCTACTTGCAAGAGCGCGCCCGCGGCGGTGCCGCATTGCTGGGTGTGCACGCCAGCGTCGGCGTGTACGGCTACGCGTTGGGGCCAGGTCCGCGTACGGGTTCAACCGACTGGGACGCGAAGGCGGTCGCACCGCTCACCGATGCTGGGATCGCCTACTACGACGATCTTGTGATTCCGGGTTTGGCGCGACGTGCCGAGGTGATCCACGCCGAGGGCGCGAAGGGCTTCGCTCAGGTGTATCACTCTGGGGCGGCGCGCCACGGTGCGCACATCGGACCCGCGATGGCGCCATCAGCGGTGCAAGATCCCTATGAGGCCGCGACGCCCCACGTGCTGCTCGATGACGAGATCGAAGAGCTGGTGTGGTGCTTCGCTCATGCGATACGACGCACCGAGGAGAGTGGGCTCGACGCGGCCGAGATCCATGGAGCGCACGGGTACCTCGTGCAGCAGTTCCTCTCGCCCTACTTCAATCGGCGCGATGACCGGTGGGGTGCCACGCATGCCGGCAGGATGCGGTTCGTCTTGCGGATCATCGAGGCGGCGCGGACGATGGTGAGCGCCGACTTTCCGATCGGTATCCGCATCGGTGTCGACGGCGATGGAGTTTCGCGGGGTATCACGGTCGACGAACTGGTGGCAATCAGCCGCACGATTGCTCCGATCGTCGCCTACATCAGCGTGAGCGGGGGCAGCTACGCGGGCTTCGGTGACGGCGTCGAGACCGCGTACGTGAGCCCGTGGTCGATCGAGCCGGCGTTCAACGCAACGGCCGCGGCGGCGGTGAAGCAGGCTGTCGACGTGCCCGTCATCGTTACGGGGCGAATCATCGATGCGGCGATCGCCGAGGGTCTGCTGGCCGACGGTGTGGCTGACATGGTGGGCATGGTCCGCGCGCTCATTGCCGACCCGGATCTGCCGAACAAGGTCCGCACCGGGCGAACGGTCGATGTGCGCACGTGCCTCGGCCTGTCGGAGTGCCATCACATCGGCTCGCATCGTGTGCCGGTCACGTGCGCTGTGAACGCGGCCGCCGCTCGCGAGGCCGAGATGACGATCGTTCCGGCGGTCGTGCGGAAGCGGATCGTCGTCGTCGGCGCCGGGCCGGCCGGAATGGAGGCGGCACGCGTAGCCGCTCAGCGCGGGCACGAGGTGTATCTCGCCGACGCGGCGCGATTCCTCGGTGGTACGCCGGCCGTTCTCGCGCTCGACCCGAACCGCCGCAACCTACGCGACCACGCGGCGTACTTTGCAACGCAGCTTCGCGGTGCCGGCGTCGAGTTTGTTCTCGGCAACAGGGTTGCTGCGGCCGAACTCGTAGCGTTCGCGCCTGACGTGGTGGTCGTCGCGACGGGTGGTACGGCGTTGATCCCCGCGGTCGCCGGCATCGGCGGTACGAACGTGTTGACGGCACTCGACGTGCTGCGCGGTGCGCCCACCCGCGAATGCGTTCTTGTGGTCGGTGGCCTCGATACGCATCTCGCAGCAGCGACCATCGCAGAGTTTCTCGCAGACCGAGGTAAGCGGGTCGAAATGATCTCCGAGCAGTTCGACTTCGTCCGTGGCGCAGAGGACGCAACGCGTCTGCCGTTGATGCAGCGATTGCACCGCAAAGGTGTAGCGGTCTCGCTCATGCACGCGCTGGTGCGGATGGACGAGCAGGGTGCCGTTGTCGCGTCGACCTTTGATCGCGTCGAGCGCCGAATCGAGCAGGCGACGGTGGTACTCGCGTGCGGGCTGGTTCCCAACGACGCGCTTGCACATGAGCTCCGGACGTTGGCGCCGCAGATCGACGTGCGGCTGATCGGCGATGCCTTGGCGCCTCGCCGGATCATGCATGCCACACTCGAGGGCGCACGCGTCGCTCACGCCTTGTGATTGGCGCTCCGGGCGTGTGAAAAAGTGCAACGATAGGGCCACGCGCGGGAGGGGTTCGCGCGCGAAGGGGCGTCGTATGAGTCAGGTCACCGATACCGTTCGCCGATCCGGGTCCGACATCGACCCGCTTGATCTGATCGCGCCCGACCGTTACGGCCTCGCCGGAGCGCCGCACGATGTGTGGGCGGCGATGCGGCGCGATGCGCCTGTGCTCTGGTGCGAGCCGACGGGCTTCGAGCACTTCTGGGCGATCACGAAGCACGCCGACATCATGGAGGTCTCGGGTCAACCCGACGTGTTCTCGAACGCGCACGGCATCGTGGTGCTGAACGACGAGCAGGTCGAGGCCAACTTCAGAGGCGATAGTCCGCTCGCCTCGATGCGCACCATCATCGAAATGGATCCGCCCGAGCATCGTTTGTATCGCAAGGTCGCAAGTGGGTTCTTCACCCCGCGCGGCATCGACCAACTCGATGAGATCGTGGCCACCAGCGCCCGGGCACTCGTCGACTCGCTTGGCGACGAAGGCGAATGCGACTTCATCGAGCGCATCGCGCAACGCCACCCATTGCGCGTACTCGCCACCATTCTCGGTATTGATCGCGACGACGAAGAGCGCGTGCTCGAGCTGACGCAGCAGTTGTTCGCCGGCGACGATCCCGACATGCAGCGCAAGGGCGAGTCGCGTGTCGAAGCCAGCTACTCGTTGGGTATGGAGTTCTACGGGCTCTTCGATCGCATCATCACCGATCGCCGCGCTCATCCGCGCGACGACCTCGCGTCGCTGCTGGCCAACGCGATGATGCCCGACGGCGAGTTGTTGGGCGCGACCGAGACGTTCGGTTACTACCTGATCGTGTTCAGCGCCGGTCATGACACGACTCGCAACGCGCTGTCAGGTGCGCTTGCCGCGTTCGTCGAACACCCCGAGCAGCTCGCCCTTGTGGGCAAGAATCCTGCGCTCACTCGTTCCGCCGTCGAGGAGATCGTGCGGTGGACGACACCCGTCAACTACATGAAGCGCACGGCGCTACGCGATGGCGAAGTGCGTGGCCAGGCAATTGCGAAGGGTGAACGCCTCACCCTCTTTTACGCTTCGGCGAACCGCGATGAAGACGTGTTCGATGACCCGTATCGCTTCGATGTGACCCGCCAGCCCAACAAGCATCTCGGATTCGGTTGGGCCGAACACTTTTGTCTCGGGGCCCACCTGGCGCGCGCGAGCATGCACGCGCTTGTGCGCGAATTGTCGTCGCGCGTCGAGTCACTTGAGTACGCGGGTTCACCGAAGCACACCGCGTCGAGCTTCGTCGTTGGCCTGAAGACGTTGCCCGTGCGCTACCGCATCCGCCCGGCCGTGTCATAGAGGATGCGCCGATAGGCGCATCCGACCCAGCAACACCGTCGTTGATCTTTCCTATCCGCGCGAGTCCTTAGCCGTCATCTACCAAAGCGCGTCCTAGCGTCCTAGTGCAGCGCGACGCTCGTGTCGAGGGCGAGTTGCCGCGCTCCAAGCGGTTGGATCGGCCGATTGTTCGGTTCGTGCAACGCGGCGACAATCGCATCGATCTGGGTCTTGCTCATCGTGATCGGCTGCGCCATCACGTTCCAGTCGACACCCTCGGTGCACGGCGGTGTCGTGAGCGAACCCGAATAGCGGTAGGTGGCTTGCACCGCAGGTAACATTTTCTGCGGCTCAACCGGCGTACCGATGGCCTTCGCCACGTTGACGGCGCTCGGCAGGTTCGCGATGACTGCGGCGAACGCGGGGTTCTCGTCGCCTTGCGAGACCAGGAGGCTGACCACCGCCAGTTTCCCGGCCGGATCCTTGTGCACGAGCTGCACCTCGACCGGAAACGATGTGCCCGCGACGGTGTGTTCGCTCGGTGCGTGGAAATGGAACTCCGCAAGCGTGTACGTAGCGCCGTTCGTGGTGAAGGTGTCACCCGCGGCCACGTTGACCTGCACCGTGTGCCCGTTGTCGACGATCGTGCCGTCGGTCGCGGCGTAACTGAACACGGGGTCGGGCAGGTTGGCTTTGGTGGGATGAGTGAGATCGATCGGCGATTGTGCGGCCACGTCAGCGCACTTGGCGTTCGCCGGAT
Organism: Actinomycetota bacterium; assembly: GCA_043738925.1. Lineage (GTDB taxonomy): Bacteria > Actinomycetota > Acidimicrobiia > Acidimicrobiales > WLNW01 > WLNW01. The sequence goes on along the minus strand of JAYUFA010000373.1, from coordinate 2,608 downwards.
CGAGGGTGGCCCAGTTGGCCGGCGCGCCATCGCCGGCGTAGCTCCAATGAATGCTGCCGGTCGCGCCAGACCCGTGGCCGCCGGTCGTGCCCGAGCCGCCAGAGCCCGAGGTGCGAGCAGCGCCGACGCCCGTCGCGGCGGTCTTCTTCGCAGCCTGTGTCGTCGTCGACTTCTTGGTTACGTCGGTCGAAGCGGCCAAGTCGGCGCCGGTCGCACCCTCACCGGAGCCGGTCGCGCCGCTGGCGCCGCCGTTCATCTGCTCTTCGAGCGCCGTCAGCTTCTCGTTGGCCTTGCGCGCCTCGACGAGGGCTTGTTGGCTGTTCGTCGCGGCGCTGCCGGTGCGACTGAACACCATCAACGCGAAGAGGGCCGCGCCGATTTTGACGAGCCCGTCCTTGTTCATGACGGAGCAATCGGGCGCGGGGCTTGAGACGTGAGTCGCCACGTTGTGAACGTGGGTCGAACGACCGATGCCGAATAGCCCTTTCTTGACGCGCCGCGGTTTTAGCCGCCGCTAGACGCCAGCTCCGCGCCGACCGGCGGTGTCGGATCGTCGATAAGGTCAAGCCAACCGTCGGGCAGCACCACGCGCTGCGGTCCGTCCGTGCGACCGCGCGGCAACCACGCCGCGCCCGGCAAGTGTTGCTGCTCGGGTTCGAGCATCGCGAGCACCGCATGAAGGTCGTCGGTTGTCGCAATGAAGCGCATGCGTTGACGCACGGCGTCGCCGACCGGATAGCCCTGGAGATACCAGCCGATGTGGCGGCGCATGGTTCGCATCGCGTTGGCTTCACCAACCGACGCAACGAGCAAGTCGCCGTGGCGGGCGATCACCGGCGCCACATCAGCCAGTCGTGGCGCTGCGTACCATTCGGCGACCCTGGTTGCACCACCGGTGAGCGCGTCGGCCAGCGCCGCGAACAACCAGGGACGACCAAGGCATCCGCGACCGACGACCACACCATCGCAACCGGTCGAAGCGATCATGGCGAGCGCGTCATCTGGTCGCCAGATGTCGCCGTTGCCGAGTACCGGTATCGACGTCACGGATTGCTTCAACAACGCGATTGCTTCCCATCGGGCGGCGCCGGAGTAGCGCTGCTCGGCAGTACGCGCGTGTAACGCGACCGCTGCGGCACCTTCGGCCTCAGCGATACGCCCCGCGGTCAAGAAGGTGGGCAGCATGTCATCGATGCCGATGCGAAACTTGACGGTCAGCGGCACGTTGTCGATTGCCGCGGCGCGCACCGCGGAGCCGACTATGTCGGCGAACAGTCTTCGACGGACGGGCAACGCTGCGCCGCCGCCCTTCCGTGTCACCTTGGGGACCGGGCAGCCGAAGTTCAGATCGACATGCTGCACGCCGTGCGTATCCACGAGTCGCCGCACGGCTTCGTACATCGTCGTTGGCGCGGTGCCGTACAACTGCACGCTGCGCGGCGCCGGCTCGTCGACCGTCGGCAGGTACAGGAGCGTTTTGCGATTGTCCTCGACCAGCGCACGCGCCGTGACCATCTCACTCACGTACAACAACCCCGGGGCGAACTCACGACACAGCGCGCGAAAGGCGTGATCGGTCACGCCGGCCATCGGCGCAAGCACGACCGGCGCCGCCAACGTCAGTGAGCCAATGCGCAGGGGCGCGAGTGAACCGGAGCGCAGGGGCTCGAGTGAACTGGAGTGCAGGGGCGCGAGGGTCGGCATCGCCAGGGGCGCGGGTGTCAGCATCGTCAGGCCCAGAAGTCCATGACGCTGAGGTCGAGGCGTGTGAGCAGCGCGCGAAACAGCGGCAGTGAAAGACCGATGACGTTGCTGTGATCGCCAATGATTCCGTCGATGAACGGCGCCGAGCGGCCATCGAGCGTGAACGCGCCGGCGACCTCCATGGGTTCGGGAGTAGCGAGGTAGGCATCGAGTTCGATGTCGCTGAAGGTGCCGAAGCTCACCTCGGTCGATGCGACGTCGCTCACGACTCGGCCATCGACCGTATCGATCACGCAGTGCCCGGTGCGCAACACGGCGCGGGTGCCGCGCAGTCGTTGCAGGCGGCAGCGCGCTTCGTCGATCGAGTCGGGCTTGCCGTGCGCGCGACCGTCGACGTCGAGTAGCGAGTCGCACCCGATGACCACCGCGCCGTGGGCCTCAGGCAGCGCCGCGACGGCTGTGGCCTTTGCTCGTGCGAGCGCCACGACAAGCTCACCGATGGTGTCGGCGGAGACGCCAGATTCGTCCACGCCGGACACCAGGGCCAACGGTGCGAACCCCGCCGCCTGGAGCAGACGCAAGCGGGCCGGTGACGCGGAGGCGAGGACAAGCGGGCGCATGATGATCGAAACGACGCTATCGCCCGCATCCGCCGCAGCGCACTAGCCTGCGCGCCCGGATGGCCGCGCCCAACACTCCTCAACCGCTCTCGGCGATCATCGCGCGCTGGGGTCGTCGTTCGCGGCGTGCCGGCGCGGAGCAGGTGGCGCTCGCGGTTCACATCGTCCGCTGGATCGTGTTGGGTGCCATCGCCGGGGTGTTCGCCGGCGGTTGCTCGTATCTGTTTCTCGAGGGGCTCGACCGCGTCACGACCTTTCGGCTCGACCACACGTGGCTCGTTTGG
>JAYUFA010000372.1:0-4440 GCA_043738925.1 Actinomycetota bacterium | reverse complement strand
GCCATCAACAAGGTGCCTACGGCAGCGCGTTTGTCGTTGTCTCGATCGGCCTGTTTGTCGCCTGCGTGTTTGCATTCTTCTTGCCCGGGCGCGACGCGCGACGGACGCACGATCGCGGCGAGGATGCCGCGCTGCTCTTGGAGTGAGCACGAGTGCTGCCGTCGGCGCTGAGGCGATAGGCGACGGCGCCACCTCGGCGACTGTAGAAGGATCAGGGCGGGTGTTGGTTCGTCCGTCGCTGGGGGCAAATTGATCGGCCGAAATCGCGTGTACGCAAACGTCGAGGACTTTCGCCGCGCCGCGCGACGCCGACTCCCGCGGATGGTGTTCGACTACGTCGACGGCGCCGCGCGCGCCGAGCTCACGTTTGCTGCGAATCGTGCCGCGTTCGACAACATGACCTTTCGGCCGCGCATGGCCATACCGGTGACGAGCATCGACCTCACAACGACCGTGCTCGGCCTTCGCGTCGCGATGCCACTGTTGTTGAGCCCGTGCGGTGGCCTGCGGGCGGTACACCCCGAGGGCGAAGCCGGGGTCGCGCGAGCGGCCGGCGCGGCGGGCACAGTATTCGCGCTCAGCAGTGCATCGGGCATGTCGATCGAGCATGTCGCCGCGGCAGCCGATGGCCCGCTGTGGTTTCAGCTGTACTTCCTCGGGGGCCGTGCGGGTGCGGAGCGACTCGTCGATCGCGCGGCGACAGCGGGCTATCGCGCGCTGGTCGTCACCGTTGACACCGCCGTCGCGGGCCTGCGCGAGCGCGACGTGCGCAACGGCATGACACAAGGCCCCTACGTGAACGCTCGCAACATCGTTCGGTTCGCGCCCCATGTGGCCGTGCGGCCTCGGTGGCTCGCCAACTTCGTGCGCGATGGCATGGCGGTCGATCTCGCTAACGCCGCTGCGCTGGGCGAGAACGGCGCCGCTATGCCCGCGGCTACCGCATCGAGCGCGATGTTCGCCGAACCGCCCACGTGGGCTGATCTCGTGTGGATCCGTGAGCAGTGGCATGGTCCGCTCATCGTGAAGGGCGTGCTCACCGCGGACGACGCCCGGCGGTCGGTCGATGTCGGCGCCGACGCGGTGATCGTCTCGAACCACGGTGGCCGACAGCTGGACGGCGCGCCGGCCACGCTGCGCGCGTTACCCGAAATCGTGGCCGCGGTAGGCGAACAGATAGAGGTGCTGCTCGACAGCGGCGTGCGGCGCGGCAGCGACGTCATCAAGGCACTCGCGCTCGGCGCGCGAGCAGTGATGATCGGCCGGGCGTACATCTACGGCTTGGCCGTCGGCGGAGAAGGCGGCGTTGCGCAGGTACTGACGATGCTGCGCGACGAGCTACACAACAGCATGCAACTGCTCGGCTGTTCTTCGGTTGCTGAACTCGACCGCTCGTGGATCGACGCAACGTAGCCACGGCCCACGGCGAGCGCCCGCATTCGCGTACCGTATCGACAAGCCGATCCAGCCCACTGTCGAGGAGACGAGAACTGTGAGCCGAACACACGAGCCAGCCGCATGAGCGGCCACACGCTGAACCATGTCGGCGTGACCGTGCACGACATCGAACGTTCGCTCGCGTTCTACGTCGATGTGGTCGGCATGGAGTGCTACAGCCGTCGCCGTATGCAAGGCGAGTGGTTCGATGTGCTCACGCACAACGACGGCGCCGACATCGACGTGGCCATGCTGCGCCTCGACCGTTTTGTACTGCAACTGGTGCAGTACCACGCTGGCGGTGGTGACGCGTTGCCCCTCGCGCATCACCACGTGGGCAATCCACACCTTTGCATCAACGTGTCCGACGTCAACGCAAAGCACCGCGACGCGATCGAACGCGGCAACCTCGACCCCACGCCGATTGTCGACATCCTCGGCTCGGGCATTCGGAGCTTCTATGTGCACGACCCCGACGGTCTACCGGTGGAGTTCGTACAGGGCAACGACTGAGACCGCTACGCGAACGAGGCGGCCGACTGCTCTGTGTCCTCGAAACCGCGGAAGAACACGATCTTGCCGTCCGCGAAACGCCACCAGTGCTGCATGTGCATCGCGGCGCGCCTGCCGGTGGCGCGAACGGTGTATGACCACCGAATCGCGACCATGACATCGGTCTCGTTCGACGCGAAGGACAACAGCGAGAACTCGCCGACGTCGACATTGGAGCCGATCGCGTTGAAGAACCCGGGGACCTCCGCCTTGCTCCTGTAGCTGCCGTACCAGGGCACGGAATTGCTCGCTGCTTCCGCCGCCCAGTCGACGTCATCCGCGAGGTCGGCGACGAAGGCATCGACGTCGCCGCGAAAGAACGCCGCGTAGAGGTTTTGGACTACTTCGACCTTGGGATCTGCGATGAGGGTGTTGGTGTCGTTCATGAACCGATGGTGCACCCGAATGGCCTTCCGTCGCATCGGGGGAATACCCCATCTACGCTCGCACTCATGAAGGCGCGCGTCACGCAGGCCGAGATTGCAGCACTCCTTGCGATCGCGCAGGATTACGCCTTCGGCCAACCACCCGGTGCGCAACTGCGCGCCGCCGTGCTCGGCCAGCACCTTGCAACCGAAGCCGGTGGCGACGCCGCCGAGCGCTCAACCACGTGGTGGACATCCGCGCTGCGCTTTCTCGGTTGTACCGGGCACGCGTACGAGGTGGCCGTGTTGTTCGGCGACGAGATCGAACTGCGTGCTCGGTCTCTGGAAAGCGACGCATCCAGCCCCCTCGACTTCATACGTCTGACGATCAAACACGCTGGCCCCGGCCGTACCGGAGTGGCACGCGCACGTGCAGTCGCGTCGGCGGTTGCCGGCGGACGTAAGGCCGGTGAAGTCAACTTCCGTGCGGCGTGCGAGGTAGCCGACGCGTTCGCGATTCGACTCGGACTCGACAACGCCGTGCGCGCTGCGCTGGCGACGAACTTCGAGCGATGGAACGGCCGCGGTCTTCCCCATGGCGTGAAAGGCGCGGCCATCCCCCGCCCCATGCGCATCGCACAACTCAGCCAGGAACTCGAAGTGCTCGCGCGGGTCGAAGGGGTCGCGAAGGCGTGCGAGATCATCACCGCGAGACGAGCCAAGGCCTACGACCCCGAACTCGTCGATCTGCTCCTGCCCAATGCGTCCACGTGGTGGGCTGCCGTCGAATCGGCCGACTCGTGGGACGCCGCGCTCGCGGTAGCGCCACACGGCGCGCCCCTGAGTGATCCCTCGGCGCGCGACGCTCTCATGGTGCTCGCGGACTTTGCCGACCTCAAGTCGCCGTGGACCGGTGGCCATTCGCGCTCCGTCGCGGCACTTTCGCTTGCCGCCTGCGGGCCGGCTGCCGAGGCCGCCGCGCTCATTCATGATCTTGGGTGTGTCGGCGTGCCCAACTCGATATGGGACAAGGCCGGACCGTTGACGCGCGACGAGCGGGACCGAGCCGAGGCGCATGCACTGGTCACCGACCAGCTCGTGCGGCGCGTTGCGTACACCGCGCAGTTCGCCGGGGCCGCCGGCGCCGCACATGAACGATTGGACGGCACGGGCTATCACCGCCGTGTGTCGGGGGCACATCTCGATGAGGCGCAACGCGTGGTGGCTGCCGCAGACTGCTATCAGGCGATGACCTCCGATCGGCCTCATCGTGGCGCCCTGTCATCGACGGAAGCGGCCACCCAGCTGCGCACCATGAGCAGCGCCGGCAAGCTCGACGGCGAGGCGGTCGAGCGAGTGCTCGCAGCGGCCGGACATCAGCGTGCGGCCCGTCCGCCCTTACCGGCGGGTTTGACCGCGCGCGAAGTCGAGGTGTTGCGCCTCCTCGCACTCGGCCTGACGGTGCGCCAGGTGGCCGAGCGTCTGGTGATCTCCACCAAGACCGCCGACCATCACGTGCAGCACATCTACACGAAGATCCGCGTGTCGACGCGCGGCGCGGCAGCGTTGTTCGCGATCGAGCACGGCATTCTCGTGGCGGATGTGTAGGCCGCGCGTGGCGGTGCTGGCCTCGCGCCTCCGCCCGTCCGCCCGCGTCCCGCAGGGTTGAAGGATGCGGAACCGTAGAGGTGCGGGATTCTGCAAACCTGCCTATCGCCAGCGTGGCGCCGGGCGACCGCTCTCCGACCCGGGCCAATCATCACTGCCTCGCGTGGGAGCACGGAGGTCCGACCGATCTCTGCAACGTGCACGTGGTGTGCAAGCGTTTGCATGACTCACGCGGTGTCACTCTTCGATGGCAACACGGTGCGCGTCGTCGAGTGACCGATCGCGTGGAGAGGACCGGCGCTATTCGTCGCCGCTGCGCAACTCCCACACGTGGCCAGCGGGGTCGCTCAGGATCGTGACCGCGGGAGAGCGACCCGCTTGGCGCACGGGAGCGAGGCCCGCGGCGACGAGGCGCTCTTCGATCGCGTCGAGCTGATCGTCGACGGTCATCGCGATGTGCCCTGGCTTGGTATGCACC
>JAYUFA010000371.1:0-4444 GCA_043738925.1 Actinomycetota bacterium | reverse complement strand
CGCCGGCCAATCCGATGCCCCGCAGCGGAGCGCGCAGGTTCTTTTCGACGTCAACCGCAAGCGCGCGCATCGGTGAGAGGTAGAGCACGCGCGTGCCGGTACGCGCCGCGGGGTCAGGGCCCGCCATCAACCGATCGATGCTCCACAGGAACGCCGCCAGCGTCTTGCCCGAACCGGTGGGCGCGAGCAACAGCGCGTGCTCGCCCGTGGCGATTGCGGGCCACCCTTGGGCCTGCACGGCGGTGGGTTCACCGAAGTTCGTGCGGAACCATTCACGCACCGGCGTTGAGAACGGTGCGAGCGGATCCATAGCACCAACCTACCGATGACCGGGCGTGGCCGAGCCCTCGTACACTCTCGGGCATGGCATCCGTTCGCACCGGCGCGTTCCATCGTTCCTATGAGGAATACTGCGAGGCGATCTACGAGCTCAACGAGGACAAGCTCGATGTCATTCAGGCGCGCATAGCCGATCGGTTGAGCGTTTCGCGGCCGTCGGTTTCCGAGATGATTCACCGCCTCGAAACCGAAGGGCTCGTCGACCTTGGCGTGTACATCACGCTCACGACCAAGGGCCGCGCGCTCGCCGAGAGCGTGGTGCGGCGCCACCGCCTGGCCGAGCGTTTTCTCACCGATGTGCTCCAGCTGTCGTGGTCGGAGGCGCACGTCGAGGCCGGCAAGTGGGAGCACGTCATCTCACCGGTCGTCGAGGCCGCCATGACCCGCATGCTGGGTGAGCCAACCACGTGTCCGCACGGCAATCCCATCCCCGGCAGTGATTACTTGGCGGAGGACACCCGTACGTTGCGCTTGGTCGAGGTCGGCCACGCGTTCACCATCACACGCATCCCCGAGGCGCTCGAGTTCGCGCCGGGCATGCTCGACTACCTCGAGGAACTCGAGGTGTTGCCTGGCCGTACCGGCGTCGTGAGATCGAGCGAACCGCTCGGCGACATGCACATCGAGATCAGCGGCCGCGACGTACAACTCGACGCGTTCGCCTCCGACCGGCTCCTCGTCACCGTCGCGGACTGAAACGTTGCGTTTCCTGGCGTGAGAACTACTCGCGCAGGACCTCGGGCAGCGGCTCGGCATGCACGACGCGCAAGCGCTTCGTGGCGCGGGTAAGCGCTACATACAACGCGCGCATACCTTGCGCCTCCTCGGCCACGATGCGCGCCGGTTCGACCACGATCGCGGCGTCGACTTCAAGGCCTTTCACCAGGCCGACCGGCACGAGCGTCAGCTGCTGATCAAGACCGCGCCGATTCGCGCGACCGTGCGAGATGCCAGCAGCCTCAAAAATGGCCGCGAGTTCGTTGCCCAGACTCGCCGGGTGGATGACCGCTATGTTGCCCGCATCGGACGCCTCGAGCTCGGCGCGCACCAATTCGACGAGCGTGGACGCAAGGCCGTTCGGGGCCCGCACCACACGCGGTGGCTCGCCATCTTGACGCACCGACCGCGGCGGCTTGAGGCTCGGCGCAGCTTTGGTGAGCACGCGAGCGGCGAGCGACATCATCGGTGCCGGGATGCGATACCCCACGGTCAGCTCGACGAGGCGCGGCTCACGACGATCGGGCAGGTGCGCGAGCACTTCGTCCCAACTGTTGTGCGCCCACGCGCCCGTTGACTGTGCAATGTCACCGACGACGGTCATCGAGCCGTTGAGCGACCGGCGCGTCAGCATCCGCAGATCCATAGGCGACAGATCCTGCGCCTCGTCAACCACGATATGGCCGTACGTTCGCCAGCCTTCGACGTGCTTCTTGCCGGGACGCGAACCGAGCAACTCGCGGGCTTCGTCGAGCAGCGGCACATCGCTGTCGCGCCACACCACCTCGTCGGCGCGCTCGGCACGCGGCCGCGCCAGCAGCTCAATGTCGTGATGCGCGAAGCGCCCCTGTGCCGCACTGCGCAAAAGCGCCCGCGAACCGTACAGATCGTTCAGCAACTGGGCCGGTGTGAGCACAGGCCACATCCACGCGAGCGCCTCACGAATCACCAGCGACTCGTGCAAACGCTCGCGCACCGCTTTCGGATCGACGTCGTCGGGATGGCTCGCGGCAAACGCCGCATACACCTCGGACTCGACAAAACGGCGTGCACCGTTGTGTGTGCGGAACCGGCGCCTTGCCTCGCGGACGATGAGTTCGCTGCGCTCGATGGTGAGCCACAACGTGTGCAGGCCATAGCCGATGTGCACATCGGCGCGCAGCACGCGTTGACGGTCGCGCACCGCCTTGGCCAATACTTGCACCATACGAAGATCACCCTTGACGCGGGCCACCGGCTCGAGGTCGCGGCCTTCGACGCGACCATGGTCGATGAGATCGGCCAGCACCGCCATTTCGACGCCGGCTTCGCCGAGTGACGGCAGCACTTGTTCGATATACGCAAGGAAGAGCCGGTTCGGCCCCACGACGAGCACGCCCTGGCCATCAAGCGGAAAGCGATGCGTGTACAGCAAATACGCGGCGCGGTGCAGCGCGACGACCGTCTTACCGGTGCCCGGACCCCCCTGGCACACGAGCACGCCCGGCAGCGGCGAGCGGATGATCTCGTCTTGCTCACCCTGGATCGTTGCCACGATGTCGCTCAGACGACCCGTGCGCGCTGCTTCGAGCGCCGCGATCAACGCGCCCTGGCCGGCGAGGCGCGGCGCCGCACCTTCTTCCGGCGCATCGAGACGCGTGAGATCACCGAAGAGCTCGTCCTCGATGGCGATCAGCGTGCGCCCCCGCGTGGCGAAGTGACGGCGCCGTTCGAGCCCGAACGACTCGCCGCCGGTGGCCCGATAGAACGCCTCGGCTATCGGTGCGCGCCAGTCGACCACCACGGGATCCTGACTGCGGTCCCATACCCCCAAGCGGCCGATGTAATACGACTCGCCACCGGCTTCTGGGCCCTGATCGATGCGGCCGAACACCAACGACGCATCGCCCACTTGGAGCTGTGACAGGCGGTTCAGCACCTGCTCGTAGATGACCTCGCGCTCATAGCGGGCCTGCTCGGTGCCACCCTGGCCGACCTCGACCATCGATGTGAGACGCGTGGCTGCCACGCGCGCGTCGTCGAGACACGCGTAGGCATGGTCGATTACTGCCTGCTCGGCGTCGAGCTCGGGGTGGATGCCCGCGACCTCCTGCTTCGGGGACGCCCCTCTCGGGGACTGTCCAGGCTACCGGCCACCCCGGCTCAGCACCACCCGCCTCGCCCAGCACCACCGGGTCGCCTCGCCCCACACAGCTCGGCTCGGCACCACCGGGTCGCCTCGCCCCACACAGCTCGGCTCAGCACCACCGGGTCGCCTCCGGCTCGTAGGCTGCGTGGCGTGACCTCGATCGGACTCGTCCTCTCCGCCGGCGGCGCATCCGCTCGGGCGTACCACGCCGGCACGCTGGCCGGCATTGCCGCCCAGACCGGGTGGGATGCCCGCACCGCGGAGCTCATCGTCGGTACGTCAGCCGGTTCGGCCGCCGCGGCGTTTCTTCGCGCCGGCCTGTCGCCGCCTGACGATCTTGCCCGCTATGTCGCAACGCCGGTCTCCACCGAGGGCCAAGCGTTGCTCGATCGCGTGCGCACCCCTGGCCCGCCGATGGCGCCGCTACCCGACCCGAACGGCGGACGCCTGCTACGCCCATCGCTCATGGCGCGCGGCGTCGCCCGTCGAGCCGCCTTGGTGACCTCGGTGAGCGGACTACTTCCCCGCGGCCAATGGGACGGCGCGCCGATGGGTCAACGCATTCGCGACGTGTGGGGCGACAAGTGGCCCGAGGAACCCACGTGGATCTGTGCGGTACGAGTACGCGACGGCAAGCGCGTGGTGTTCGGCCGTGACGATGTCGAAACCCCCGACATCGGCACCGCGTCGCAAGCGTCTTGCGCAGTTCCGCGTGTGGTGCGGCCGGTACGGATCGGCCATGACGAGTTCATCGACGGCGCAACCCATTCGTCGACCAACGCCGACCTTGCAGTTGCGCCGGCGTTCGACCTCGTCGTGATCGTGTCGTCGATGACCGCGATACCAGCCATTGCCGACTTCACCCCTCGCGCGCCGATGATCATGTGGTACTCCCGCGTGCTTGCCCGCGAGGTTGCGATGATTCGACGCAGCGGCGCCGAGGTACTGGTCGTGCAGCCCACGCGAGCTGATCTTGAGGTTCGCCGTGGCGATGACCCAACAGCGGCGATTGCCGCGCAGGCCGCAGAAACCGTCCGTGCCAATCTCGCCCGACCCAAGGCGCGCCGCGCCGTGGAAATTCTAGAGCGCCGCGCCGTGGAAATTCTCGATCGCCGGGGCGTCGGTAACGTGGCGCACAGCGGCGTCGGTAACCTCGCCGTCGGTAACCTCGCTGCCGCCTCGTCGGTGTCCACCACGGCTCGATAGCGTCGGGCGCGTGAGCGCCTTTCTGTCAGCCTGTCGAAGCGAACCGCACGAGCA
>JAYUFA010000370.1:0-11805 GCA_043738925.1 Actinomycetota bacterium | reverse complement strand
CGGCGAACTCGATCTGGCGGAAGCACGAGTCGTCCACCACGCCGATGGTCGGCGCGCTTACGGGCGGATCAGCGAACATCAGGTCGGCTGCGGGGCTCGTGGCATACGACGTCACGATGCTGCGTTTGCCCTTGCCGCCACCGAACGACTCGTTGTACGCCTGCTCCCACCCGGCTGCGACCTCGACACCGTTCGCACGGAGCTTCTTCCAGTACGCCTCGAAGCCACCGTCGCCGTATTTCGCGACAGTCGCCAACAAGAACGCGAGGCCGGTCGAGCTGGTGTCGGGGTTCTCGGTGACAAATGCGTCCTTGTAGGCCGCCAACGTGAGATCGTCGAGTGATTTCGGCGGTGTCACACTCGCGTAGGCAGCCCGCGAATAGTTGAGGCACACATCGCCCACGTCGATCGGCGAAACACGATGTTGCGGATCAAGCGCGAGCGCCGCGGGCACGTCGGCCAGACCGGGCGACACATACGGCGTGAAGATGTTTGCGTTCAAACCACGGCACAACAACGTGTTGTCGATGCCGAACATCACATCGCCAAGGGGTTTGCCCGCGGTGAGCACTGCCTGGCTCACCATCGCGCCCGCGTCACCGCTCTTCAGCACCTTGACGCTGATACCGGTCTTGGTCGTGAAGTCTTCGAGCAAACCCTTCGACACCGCGAACGAGTCGTGCGTGATCAGCGTGAGTTCGGTGCCCTTGGTGTCGGTTGTCGCGACTGTGGCCGCGTCGATGGGTGCAGTGGTGGGCTTGGCGAAGCACTTGCTCGCTGCGCTGCTACCAGAACTGCCCGTGGAGGGTGTCTTCGCGGTTGGGCTGTCGTCACCGCACGAGGCGATCACGAGTAGTCCGAGGGAACTGATGGCGCACCACAGCAACGTGGTGCGTCGTCGACGAGTAGGTCGGTACATGGCTTCCTCCGCTGGCATTACCCAGTTCAGGTTCGCGGGTCGATCGCGGCCCACCAGCGGTGGTGCGATCCTCTCAGCCCAGTTGCCCTGAGCTCCCCGGTTCAGTTGTCGGATCGCACGATAGAACGCGCGCTGAGAGGTGACAACTCCGCGCGCGACGTGCCACGCGGCACGATTGGTCAGCGACCGAAGCCGTACAAGCGTTGCGCGTTCCCCGCGAGGATCAGCTCGCGGTCTCGCCGACCGACATTGGCCATTGACGCTTGGATGGTGCGCCACGAGTACGGCCAATCGGCGCTGATGTGTGGGTAGTCGCTCGACCACAAGATGCGCTCGGCGCCGATGTGTTCGCGCGCACCGAGGCCGAATGCGTCGGTCATGTACGTGAAGTGCACATGGCGTTCGACGTACTCACTGGGCAGATCTCGTATCGAGAAGTTGCTCGTCGGCGCGAGCCGCCGGAAGTTGTTGTCGATCTGCTCCTTGAAATACGGCACCCATCCGACATCGACCTCGGCGATCACGAGCGCAAGGTTCGAGAAGCGGTCGAAGATGCCGTCGAAGATCATCTGCACCACACGGTTGGGCGCGTCGAAGAAGCGGCCATAGCCCGGAAGCGCGGAACGGTGCGCGCTCGGCAGCCCGGTAGCGAGGCTCACGTGAATGCTCACGGCCACGCTCGCCTCGGCCAGCGCGCCCCACACGCGGTCGTCCTCGGCCGCGGGTTCGAGCGTGCCATTCGGATAGCGGCCGATCATCGCCGCGCGCATGCCGGGCCGACCGTGCACGCGAGTGAACTCGGCGACCGCCGCGTCGGCCCCGCAGTTGGGCAACATGATGACGCCGGCGAAGCGATCGGGCGCGTACGCGCAGAACTCGGACAACCAATCGTTGTAGGCCTGCACGCAGGCAAGGTGAAACTGCGGATCACTGTTCGCAAAGATCGCCTGTGACAGACGCGGCGTCGGATAAAGGACCTCGGCGTCGACACCGTCGGCGTCCATCTCGCCGAGGCGGGCCGCCGGATCGTGGCCGCCGCGCCGCACGTTGTCGAAAAACGCCCAGCCGGTCATCTCCTCCGGCGCGAGCCCCGCGCAGGCGTTCCACCCGAAGTTCACCGGATCATTCACGCCTTCGAGGATCCAGGCGTCGCCTTCGGCGAAGCGTTGCATACGCGGGGCGCGGTCGCGGTACCCCGCCGCGACCCGTGAGGTCCACACGTCAGGTGGTTCGATCACGTGACCGTCCGCGGAGATGAGCCGGTAGGTCTCGCGCGTGCGTGTCGGCTCAGTGGTGTGCATGCTCATGTGTGCCCCCTCGATCGCGGCAATCTACTGGCTGACCTGGCGAGCATCGGCCCGTCTGGCGAATCCTGACTCTCCCGCTTGGGAATTGCGGTCCCGGCGTCTACGTTGCACCGCTCGTGGGACGATTGTTCAGCTTTCCCAACCCGGTCAATGAGCACGCGGCGCGCCTCGTCGCGTTCGGGGTTGTCGTGATGGCAGTTGCGACCATCGTGTTCGACCAGCCGTGGATACTTCTCCTCATCGGCTATGGCTTCGTGGCGCGGGTGCTCACCGGACCCAAGCTCAGCCCGCTCGGCCGCCTCGTCACCACGGTTGTCGTGCCGGCGCTCGGGCGCGCGCCGAAGCTCGTGCCGGGCCCGCCGAAGCGATTCGCGCAGGGAATGGGCGCGGTGTTCTCGCTGAGCGCGATTGTGCTCCACTTCGGTTTCGGCGAGACGGGGGCAGCGTATTTGGTGCTCGGAGCGCTCATCGTTGCCGCATCGCTCGAGGCGTTCGCCGCGATCTGTCTCGGGTGTCTCGTCTTCGCACGGCTCATGCGCGCCGGCGTCATTCCCGCAAGCGCCTGTGAGGCCTGCAATGACGTGTGGGCCGCTCCGCGACACGGCCGCGAGACGCCGTCGCACGCGAACGGGTAGATTCGCCGGCGGCGGATCATCCACCATGGCACCAGGAGCGCGTATGAGCCTCAAAGACAACCTCAGCAAGATCGCCGACAAGGCGAAAGACGTCGTCGAGAAGTCGGGCGACAAGATTTCCGAAGGCGTCGACAAGGTCACGGACCTCATCGACGACAAGACGCACGGCAAGTTCCACGACAAGCTCGAAAAGGTCGACGGCGTCGCGGCCAAGCTCGACAAGACCGGCGAGGCCGAAGCGCCCGCCACCGAAGCCTGAGAGGTTCAGCGACCGGCCCGCGCGCCGGTGCCGATGCGGGTGCCTCGCGTCAGCGTGACAGAACGGTCACGTTGACGGTCGCGGCACCCGCATCCAGTTTTGCCCGTCGTGCCTGCGTATCATCCGTGCCGGCACGCCCGCCAACACCGCGTTGTCGGGGAAGTTTCCGCTGACCACCGCACCCGCGGCGACCACCGTGTGACGACCAATCGTGGTACCCGGTAGCACCACCGATCCGTGTCCGAGCCATGACCCGGCCCCGATCGACACCGGTGCGTTGGTCCACATCTGCAAGCCGATCGGCTGTTGCAGGTCCTCGTAGCCGTGATTCTGATCGGTGATGTACACGAAGTGGCCGGTGAACACGTCGTCGCCGATCACGACGCGTTCGTGGGCGACGATGCCGATGCCCTTGCCGAGCAGGCATCGATCGCCGACGGTGAGGATCGGCGGACCAGGCAGATGCGCGGTCGTCGGCATGCCGGTACTGAGCGTGGCCAGCGGGCCCACATGCGTGTCGGTGCCGATCTCGATGCGCTGCTCGCCCATCAACGCGGTCGTCGGAAACATCATCACCGAGCCCGCTCCAAAACGGGCGAAGCGTTCGGCCTTGCGCGTGCCCTTGCGGATTGAGCCGTGGCGCACTGCAAGGTCCCACGAGCGCTGGATGATGTCGGCGGCGAACGCGGGCACGGCCGCAATGTAGCCGGGAGCTTCCCCCTCGGGCTCCCCCTGAACAACGCAAACGTTTCTGGTGAAGGCACGAGACAGGTCGCCTCGCTGTGCGGCTCTTGTAGCGTCGCCGCGATGAGCGCGGTCACCATCATCGACACCCATACCCACGTTGTGTCCCATGATCGGGTCACGTACCCGGTGCATCCGCCGGCCGACCTGGCGCGCATGGCGTGGTTCGACGAGCATCCCGTTGCTGCCGCGGAGTTGCTCGCGGCGATGGACGAGGCCGGTGTGCACGGCGCAGTGGTCGTGCAGGCGAAGGGTGCATACGGTTTCGACAATGCGTACGCGGCCGACGCGCGAGCAGCCGATCCGAGACGGTTGGTGAACTCGTCGATCGTCGACATGAGTTCGCCCGACCGCATCGACCGGCTCGAGTACTGGGCGATCGAGAAGGCGATGCTCGGTACCCGGCTGTTCAACATTCCCGCAGCGGTGCCCGGCTGGCTCGACGATCCCGCGACCGCCATCGTCCTGCGGCGTTGCGCTGAGCTCGGAGTGCGCGTCGCGTTGTGCATCCTCGCACCCGAGGTGCCGCTGGTGCGTGCGTTGTGCGCGCTCGCGGGCGATCAACCGATCGCACTCGATCACTGCGGTTTCATCGATTTGCTCGGCGACACGAGAGAACTCGACGCGCTTGCGGATGTGAAAAACCTGCGCCTCAAGGTCACCACCACGTTGCTCGAACCTGCGCTGCACGCGCGACGAGATCCATGCGAACTCCTCGAACGATTGTGCGAGGTTTTCGGTGTCGAGCGTCTGATGTGGGGGAGTGACTATCCCCAGCACCACAGCGAGCCCTACGGCGACATCGTCGAGTTGGCGCGGCACGCGTGCTCGCGGCTGAGCCTCAGCGAACGGGCACGCTTTCTTGGCGGCACTGCGCTGGAGTTGTGGCCCGAACTCACGCCCAGCTGATCAGCGCTCGGGCTCGCGCATCGCATCGATGATGGTGTTCATGTGATGGAGTTCGCCGTCTCGGGTTTGTCCGCCCGCGTCGAGGAAGCGCTGCATCGGCCCGAGGTGATGACCGGCGTATACGAGTGAGCCGAACGCGCGGTTCTCGGCCACGTAGTTCGGCTCGGCCGCATAGATCCCCGCATCGATCGATTGTTTGGCCGCGCGCACCGCGGCGGGCGGCCACGCGGCGATGCGTTGCGCGAGTTGGGCGACGAAGGGACGAAGTTGATCGCTCGGCAGCACCCGGTTGAGCAAGCCCATCGCCGCGGCTTCGTCCGCAGTGACATCGCCCCCACCAAGGATGATCTCCAGCGCACGCGCCCGGCCTATGTGTCGCGCCAACAGTTGCGTGCCTCCGGCGCCGGGGATGATGCCCATCGGAACCTCCGGTTGGCCGATCACGGTGCGGGGTCCGCTGAAGCGCATATCGACTGCGCTGAGGAACTCGTTGCCACCACCACGCGCGTGTCCGTCGATCATCGCGATCGTGGGCTTCGGGAATCGCCGCACGCGCTCATAGATCAATTGCGCGGCGTTCGGCGCCGTCGCCGGCTCGGCGCTCGTCGCCATCCGCAGGATGCCCTCGACGTCGCCGTGCATCAGGAAGAAATCAGGATCGGCGCTTTCGAATACGAGCACGCGTACCGCGTCGTCGGCTTCGGTGACATTGAGGACGCGGACGAGCTCGCCCATGAACCCGCCGTCGACCAAGTTCTTCGGTGGGTGATCGATACCGATCCACGCCACGCCATGCTCGACGCGCAACGTCCACTGACCACTGACAGCACCATGTTCGTCCATGGTCGATCAGTATGGTTCACATCGCCAGCGAAGGCCCGGCCTTGATGCTGCCGCGCTTGCGACGCAGGAACGGTTGCTCGACAAGGCGCCACGACGCGAATGCGGCGATCGCCGCGAGCAGCATCACCAACGGAACATACGCAACGCGCCCGTGGTAGCCGCGTTCGACCATGATGTTCAGAATGAGCCCGTGGTAGATGTACACGCCGTAAGAGATGTCGTTGCCGTCGAGCACGCGGCGTGCGATACCCGGCAGCGTGTACGCGAGGGAGATCACCGTCACCGACAGCAAGAGCGTGCTCGCGATGTACTTGGCGGCGCTGCCTTCGGGCAGCGAGAAGTGCACTACGAGATACGCAGCCAGCCAGTAGCCGCCGCGCCCCGCCATCCAACGTGATTGGTGGGCCTGAAAGCGTTGCAGCAGAACGCCGGCCAGAAACATGTAGATGTGCGGCACGAAGGAGTAGCGAAAGAGTTTGTGCGCCGTCGACTCGATGGTGTTCTCCGCGAGCGGCGCCGACTTCGTCGCGTAGATGAACGCGACGACGACGAAGACCGCCCACACCGCTACGAACACTTGTGTTCGGCGCTTTGGAACGCGCTTCGTGGCGAGGTAGAGCAGCGGCAGCACGAAGTAGAACTGCAACTCGATCGGGATGGTCCAGAGCGCCCCGTTGTACGAGCCGAACCCGAAGTTCTTGAGGAATCCAGGCGTGAAGATGAGCCCAACGAGTTGGCTGACGAACCAGGCTGCCGCCTTCACGTTGAAGAAGTGATAGCCGAAAGCCATGGCCACGGGGACGGTCACGATGATGACGCACCACAACCCAGGGACGATGCGCAGGATGCGGTTGCGGGCGTAACTGCCGAGGTCGCTGGAACGCTCATAGGACGCGGAGATCAAGAAGCCGCTGATCACGAAGAAGATCGGAACCCCGGGGAACGCGTCGATCGCCGACCAGCCCCATGGATGTGCAATACCAAGATGGGAGAACGAGTGGATCACCACGACCTGGGCCGCCGCGATGATGCGGAGCAGGTCGAAGTTGTTGACCCTGAATTCGGTCTTCATCGCAGATCCGTCTCGCATGGCGCCGGGGCGCGGCTGTGGCATTCCGTCTCCATCGGCCTCGACGCCGCGAATTGAGCCGTTTGCGTCGCCGATCGGCTCGGCTCCCTATCGCAAACGTTGCACGACCATCGCCATGCCCTGACCGCCGCCGACACACATGGACTCGACGCCGAACTCCTTGTCGGCGTCTTCGAGGCCGTTGAGTAGCGTGGTCATGATGCGGGCGCCGGTCATGCCGAACGGATGCCCGATGGCGATGGCGCCGCCGTTGACGTTCAGCTTGTCCCACGAGATACCGAGTTCGTCGGCGGAAGGAACGACCTGTGCGGCGAAGGCTTCGTTGATCTCGAACAGGTCGATATCGGCAATGGTGAGCTTGGCGCGCCCGAGGGCTTGCTTGATCGCCTCGACCGGGCCGAGGCCCATGATTTCTGGGCTCACCGCGGAGACGCCGCTGGCGATGATTCGGGCGAGCGGCTTCAGGCCGAGTGCCTTGGCGCGGGTGTCGCTCATCACGAGCACCGCGGCCGCGCCATCGTTGAGCGGGCACGCGTTGCCCGCCGTCACCGTGCCATTTGGCTTGAACACGGGCTTCAGACTGCCGAGAGCCTCGACGGTGGTGCCCGCGCGGATGCCGTCGTCCTTGGTCACGACGGTGCCGTCCGGCAGGGTGTACGCGCTGATCTCGCGGTCGAAGAACCCGTTGCCGGCCGAGCGCTCGGCGCGGTTCTGCGACAGGCACGCGAACTCGTCCTGGCGAAGACGCGACACCTTCTTCAACTCGGCGACGTTCTCGGCGGTCTGGCCCATGGCGATGTAGACGTCGGGCAGGCCGGTCGGGGGTGTCCAATCGCCACCTTCGCCACCCGAGCGGGCAACACTGCGGGCTTCGGCTGCTTCGAAACGCGGATTGTGAGGCCCGCGATCAGCGGCCCCGAACTGGAAGCGGCTCACCGCTTCAACGCCGCCGGAGATGAAGATGTCACCTTCCCCGGCGCGGATCGCGTGAGCGGCCATACGGATCGTCTGCAGCGACGATGAGCAGTAGCGGTTGACGGTGACACCGGGAACGTCGAGCCCGGCGAGGATGCCTGCCGCTCGGCCGACGTTGAAGCCCGCTTCGCCAGCCGGCTGCGCGCAGCCCCAGATGATGTCCTCGATCAGAGCGCCGTCGATACCCGATTTGCGAAGCAGTTCGCCGATGATGAATGCCGACATGTCGTCGGGGCGAGCATCGACCAGCGATCCCTTGGCCGCCCGGCCGATCGGTGTGCGAGCGGTGGCGACGATGACGGCTTCCGGCATGAGGGGCCTCTCCTGACGAGCGGTGTAGGACCGCAACGGACGGCGTCAGGCTACACGCCCATCCTTTTGGGCCCCCACCCTCACCCCTGCCATCTTCTGGGTCAGAACGCGCTTCGCCAGCGACGTGAAATCTGACCCGAAAGCGGTTGGGTTCGGACTCGAAGGGTTACGCCAGCGACGCGGTCGTGGTGTCGCGGCCCGAGCGCAGCAGCGTGCCTGCCCGTTGCTCGGTGAGAGCACCGTCGGTGACGATTGCCTGCCCGTTGACGAGGACGTGATCGATTCCGTGAGCGTCGGCATAGAGGCGACCCGAGCCACCCGGCAGGTCGTAGCGCATGGCGACGTCGTCGGTGGCGATCGTGGTGGGATCGATCACGATGACATCGGCGAACCAACCCTCGCGCACTTGGCCGCGCTCCTTGATGCCATAGAGGTTCGCCTGTACGTCGGTCATGAGATGGATGGCCTCTTCGAACGACAAGATGTTTCGTTCGCGCACCGCTCGCTGCAACATGCCCGTCGCATAGTTGAACGACGCGAGAAGGTCGAGGTGCGCGCCTGCGTCGGACGCTCCGATCACCGCGCGCTCGTCGCGCCACACCGACGCCCGCGCGTTCCAGTCGTCGTCGGTCTCGAGCGGCGTCGGCGAACCGAAGCTCGTGTTCAGTTCGTCGGCGACGGCGATGTCGCACAACACGTCCCACGCGTCACGGCCCTGGTCCTTCGCAATGTCGCTCACGAGGAGTCCGCGGTATTGCTGGTTCTCGGGAGCGACCACATCGAAAATGACTTTGTTGCCCCAGTTCGCGAGCGCCAGCATCGGGTTGTCGGCGCGCTGCGCCTGAGCGTTCAAAGCGTCGCGGGCGCCCTTGTCGCGGAACAGCTTGAGCTTGTCATCGCGCGACGCGAGCATCGGGCCTTCCCATTCCGGCATCGCGTCGAGCACGAACCCGCTGGCGAAGGAGAGTCGTACTCCGAAGCTGATGGGCATGGTGAGCGCGACGATCTTGGCGCCCTTGGCCTTCGCGTAGTCGCCCGCGGCGAGCTTGCCAAGGCAGTCGTTGTAGTTGGCCTTCGTCACGGTCATGACGTTCCAGTTGATCGCGCGCTGCGCAGCGACCGACATGTCGGTCATGAGATCGACGGCCCATTGATCAAACTTGGGACCGACCTGCGGAATGATTTCGAGCGACGTCCCGGGGTACTCGCCGGTGACGCGCGCCAGCTCGATCAGCTCGTGGGTAGACGCGTATCGCGAAGGCACCATGTTGCCGTCGGCGTCGTTGTGGGTGCGGGCGTACGAGGTCGAAAAGCCGATGCCGCCCGCTTCGAGGCCGGCCCGGAGCAGCTGCTTCATCGCGTCGAGTTCGCCAGCGGTTGCCTCGCGTTGGGTGGCGTCGCGGCCCATCACGACTCGGCGGATTGCCGAGTGCCCGATCATGAACCCGAGGTTGATACCGACGTTGCCTTCGATGCGATCGAAGTACTCGGCAGAGGACTTCCAGTTCCACGGGACGCCGTCGCGCAACGCGTTGACTGGCATGCCTTCGACGCGCGCGAGCATGCGCAGCAGATAGTCGCCGTCGGCGGGATCATCGGACAGCGGTGCGATGGTGAATCCACAGTTGCCGGCCAGCGCGGTGGTCACACCGTGTAGGGGTGATGGGGTCAGGGCGCTATCCCAAAAGACCTGTGCATCGAAGTGGGTGTGCACGTCGATGAAGCCGGGGGCCACGAGCTTGCCTGTTGCGTCGATCGTGCGGGCGGCGGTGTCGGTGATCTCGCCGATCGCGACGATGCGATCGCCCTTGATGGCGACATCGGCGCGTCGACGCTTTGCGCCCGTGCCATCGATGACCTCGCCGCCTTTGATGACCACGTCAAGCATGTCGGAACCCCCGTCGCCGTATGTCCTTCCAGGGTACCGGGCGCAACGTCATGCTGACGTGCCTCGTGTCTGACGCCCAAACATCGGTGAGGAACGCGCCGGCGGACGGCTCAGGGTGTGATCGCCATGTGGGCCAAGATGGCCTGGGCGAGCGGCTGATTCCCGAGGATCTCGACGTCCGCGTTCGCCGGCGCTATCCGCCCGGCGCTCAGCGCGGTGAACGTCGAGACGTCCATGCGCAAGGTGACAGTCGGTGCGCCGGTCGGCTCGGCGTCGATCGCGATCACCTCGGTACACACGACCGGTTCGGTGATCTCCAATTGCACCACCGAGCCCTCTGCGGCGCCGGCTGTCTGCACGACGCGGGCGAAGCCGCGCAGCAGTTGCGTCGTCGCGATCTCGGCCGCTGGCGAACGGTCATCGGCTTCGTAGCCGACGGCGCGACGGATGTCCTCGCCGTGAATCCACACGTCGAGGACGCGGATCGTTAGCGCGGTGACTGCCCGTAGCTGCTGGCCGCCCAGAAACGGCAGCCGCGTATTTGGATCAGGCGGCTGAGCCCGCAGTTGCGCGACGTGTTGCGCTGCGACCTCGCGCAACTCATCGAGCACGTCGGTGGAGGCACGACCGCGGCGAAGGTCGACATCGATCTCGATCTCGCGATCGATCTCGGTGACCACATGGGGCAGGGGCGGTAGCTGATGTGCAGGTCGTGGGCGACCGACGAGAGAGGACTCGATACCGGCGAGATGCGAAACCTGATCGTGGACGGTCCAACCCGGACATGCTGTGCCCAGACGCCACTGTCTTGCATCGAGCTGCTCGCACAGCTCGATAGTGGATTGCAGCGAATCGTCGAGCGCCTCAACGGCTCGCGCGATCGCGAGTTCGTCGTCGGTCATCGGCACCACTCGCCGCGCGCAGACCATCGGTCGAC
This sequence comes from Actinomycetota bacterium, assembly GCA_043738925.1. Taxonomy (GTDB): domain Bacteria; phylum Actinomycetota; class Acidimicrobiia; order Acidimicrobiales; family WLNW01; genus WLNW01. Next base: position 987 of record JAYUFA010000370.1, on the reverse strand, counting down.
CGATGCGATCCGCCGGGCAGCGCTGGTCACGCTTTCATGCCGCCGTCGACACGCAGGATGACGCCGTTGATGTAACTGGCGTCGCTCGACGCGAGGAACGCGAACGCGGACGCGAGTTCCTCGGGCTCGCCAAAGTCGACGAAGGGCATGATGCGCGCGAACAGCGTCAAGTCAGCGTCCTCGGGGATCGGGAACTGGTCGGTGATCGCGGTGTTGACGCCGCCCGGTGCGACGCAGTTGACCCGCACCCCCGCCTTGCCATTCGTGATGGCCATGGTCTGCGTGAGCGAGATCACGCCACCCTTCGAAGCCGAGTAGGCCGAGCTCAGCGGCTGCGCATGCGTGCCGGCGGTCGACGCGGTATTGACGATGGCGCCCTTGGCTTTCTTCAGATGCGGCAGCGCGGCCTGCGACATGAGGAACGTGCCCGTGAGGTTCACACCGAGGATGCGATTCCAGGCTTCGAGGGTCTCTTCCTCGTCGTTGGCGAAGTGGCCGATGCCGGCGATGTTGCAAAGCACGTCGAGCCGACCGAAATCCTTCACGACAGCCTTGACGGTCTTGTTGATGCTCGCCGGATCGAGCACGTCGCACGTATAGGCCTTTGCGCGACCTTCGGGCATTGACTTGACCGTGGCGCGCAGGCCCTTCGCGTCGCGATCGACGCATGCCACACGGGCGCCTTCGGACGCGAGCCGCAGCGCAGTGGCGCGGCCGATGCCTGATGCAGCGCCCGTGACGAGAGCGACCTTACGGGTGAAACGAGCCATGAGATTCCTCCAGATGATCGGCGGCGAGCCTACCGGTGCTCGCGACGCGGCCGCCACCTCTCCGCGCCGGCCTCTCTTCGCATGGACCTTCGCCCGCTGACATCTAGCCCGTTGCGCGGCCGTAGTCGTCCGAGGCGCGGACGATGTCGTCCTCACCGAAGTAATCGCCCTGCTGTACTTCGATGAACACCAGCGGGTCGTCGCCGCGGTTCTCCAT
>JAYUFA010000369.1:0-1661 GCA_043738925.1 Actinomycetota bacterium | reverse complement strand
ACGCCGCCATCGCTGAAGTTGTTCGCGGCAGCGGTGACGCCCTCGCCTTCATCGAGGAAGGCGACCAGATCGCGCGCACGTTGGGTGTCACGCGGGGGCAGGCGTTCGCGGCCACGAGCCGAGCGATGGAGGAGCTGCGCTGTGGCGATGTGGCTTCGGCCGCAGAGCATGCGCAGCTCGCCTCCGGGATACTCGGCCGAATGGGCGATCGCCGCAATGAGGTTTTCGCCCTCTGTCTGCAAGGCCTCGCAATGCTGCGAGCGGGCGATGTCGATCCGGCGGTGGCCGCAGCGCGCGACGCGCTTCGCCTGCATCGTCGGTACGGCAATCGGGAGTATGCGCCGTTCGTGCTCGGGACGGCCTGGGCCGTGCTTGCTGCGCTCGAGGTCCCCGAGCACCGAGCGACGCGTGACGCGTTGCACGTGATGCATCATCGGTGGGCGACACCGTTGATCACGCTGGGCTACGAGGACGCGGCCGAGTGGCTTCCCGATCACGACCAGGACGGCTACGTGCCACTTCGGTGGCCCACGTGGAGCGCCGCGTTCGCGACCGCACTCGAGGCGCTCTCGCGATGAACAGTCACCGGCGGGTTCGCGTTTTTTAGAAGCTGTTGGGGTCGGCTTGTACCGACGCGGGCACATCGATCGAGAACAGCTCCGCCGCGTTGCGCCAGGTGACGCGGTCGATCGCCTGGGCGGAGAGCCCCGCCACTTGCACGTGCAACTTCTGCTGCGTGCTTGGCCACGTGGTGTCGGCGTGGGGGTAGTCGCTCTCGACCATGATGTTGTCGACGCCGATGACATCGGTCTGCAGGAACGATGACGGGTCGTCGATCGCGCAGAACCAGAAGTTGCGCTTGAAGACCTCCGTTGGTGTTTCGGCAATCCCATTCCATGTGCCGTACATCTCGCTGTAGCGGCTCATGTGATCGAACCGATCGATGAGGCCGGCTACCCACCCGAGACCGCCTTCGCTCAAACAAATGCGCAGCTTCGGATAGCGCACCGGGATCTTCGAGAAGAGCCAATCGACCGCCGCGAACATCGCGTAGGCGAAAAACAGCGCGCCAACGGCATCGCTCGGCGCGTCGGGCGCGGTGGCTGGTGACGTACCTGACGAACCAACGTGCAGACACACGACTGTGCCCGTTTCCTCGCACGCTGCCATGACCGGATCCCAGTGCCCGCTGTGCAGCGATGGCATACCGAGCAGATGCGGACCTTCCGAGAACGAGATCGCCTTGAAGCCACGCGCCGCGTTCTTGCGAATCTCCGCGGCGGCCAAAATCGGATCGCTCCAAATCGGTAGCTGCATCGGGATGAAACGGTTGGGCGCGTACGCGCACCACTCGTCGATCATCCAGTCGTTCCAGGCACGCGTGCACGCAATGGCCAACTCGGTGTCCTTCGCGACCTGGTAGAGTCGCTGCCCCGCGAACCCTGGAATGAACGACGGGAAGTTCAGCGAGCCATACACACCGTCGAGGTTCATGTCGGCGATGCGGCTCGCGACATCCCAACTGCCGCGGCGCATCTGATCGAACCGCGTGGGGTCGAAGCTGTATTCGTCGACAGGTCGCCCGGCCACCGCGTTGAACCCAACGTTCGGCATCAGCTGATCGTCGAACAGCCACTGCTCGGTGCCGTCTTGTTCGACAA
>JAYUFA010000368.1:0-11827 GCA_043738925.1 Actinomycetota bacterium | reverse complement strand
CGGTCACCCGCACGCGAAAGCCTGCTGTCGTCAGCGATCGCAATGGCACCGTGACGCGTTCCACATGATCGCGGCTGGCCCCATCGACGAGTGGCGGCAAGTCAACGACCACCGAGCCACCCTCGTCGAGATCGAGCGTCAGCTGCGTCGGGACGCTGTGCCAACCGTCGGCGACCACGGCGAGGTCGAGGTGGTCGATCGTCGTTGTGCGCGCGAGCTCCACGTGGAAGCTGCGTCCGTTCTGGTCGCCGAGGTTGGGAGACCAGTAGGTCGTCGGGTCACCGTCGATCGCACTCGACGGGCGCATCAGCGGCGCGCCGGCCAAGAAGTCGGTGCCACTCGCGGTGGCGTACCCGGCGTCGCGGCCGGGTCGACCGATCACACGGTCGATCTGTGCTCCGTCGGCGCGTGTCTCGACGCGCCCTTGCGTCTGTAGCGCGAACACACGGCTGGTCGCCAGCGCGACATTGCGAACCAGGCGCTGTTCGGGATCGGCTCGGAACGGCTCGCCCGGATCAGCGCGCTGGCGGGTGAGAACCACAGCAAGGTCATTCGCCGCGGAAGCCGGCCCGATGGTCGTCAGGAGATCGCGCGGCGTCGCGATCTGTTCCTCCATACGCACACCGGGAATCGTGATTTCACGAATGCCTGCGGTGCTCCACGCAAGATAGTTCTGTAGGCCCGAGACGTTGGCCGCGACAATCGAGAACTCGATTGTCGTAAACGTACGCGTACCGCCAAGATCGATTTGTTGACCGATGTCGGTGTGAGAAGCCTCATCGGTCACGACTCGCTGCAAGGGCCCGCCATCGAGCCGCACGCCCAGCGTGGTGATGTAGCGATTGCCGTTGGACTGCGCAACCGTTACGTGATCGGTGCTAACCGGTGCGTCCAAAGTGATACGCACTCGCTCGCCGACGACGTCGCTGAACCCACCGACCTCCCATGACGTACGCAGGTCCCCGTCGAGCACGTTCGCGGCGCGCCGCTCGGGAGAGTAGGCAACGATGTTGCCGTAGCTCGACGCGCTGATGTCGGCGACACCCACGTAGCGCGCGACGGAATACGTGTCGATGCCGGCGTTCGGAAAGAGTGCGAGCCGCGTGTCCTTCGTGTCGGTAACGAGCGGGCCTGAACCTGCAGGCTCGGTATAGCCGTTGTTCTCGCGCACGGTTCCCCACCGTTGGGCACGCTTGCGATTGCCGTCCGTAACCACCAGCGTGGCACCCCGCGCGGCCGCGTCGCGCAGAACGCCGGGGTCGGTTGCGTAGGACGCGCTGTACAGCACAAGGCGATTCGGATCAACGAGGCCTACAGCGGCGGCATCGACCAATCCTTCGCCGTCACCCGCGATGAGCAGCGCCCCTTCGGTGCCACGCGCATCGATGAGATGTGAGGCGTCGCTCACCGGCAACACCGCGAGCGCAGGTGGTGTGGCGATACCCGGCGAGGTGCCGAGCGCGATCTCGTCGCGCATCGGCCGCCGTGGGTCGGCGACGTTGGCGATGCCCGCGCCGAACACCTTGGCCGCACCAAGGCCTCGTGCCGTGGACAACTCGGGCCACAGCGTGGTCGGTCGGGGTCCGCGGTAACGCTCATACTGCGAGTCGTTGCGGGCGAGCACGTCGGTCGCCGCGAACAGTCGCGCCACCGGCGCGACAGCGTCAGGCTCGAACACACCTTCCTGAGCGCGCCGGTCGAGCGCTCGCAAAAGGTCAACCGACCCCGGTGTTCCGAATGCCGTGAGCTCGCGCCCTACCCACGGCCGCGCGAGAAGACCCGGCGTAATCGGATCTTGTGTCTGGCCCCAGCGGTACGCGGCAAAGTCACTGCCGGGCAACTCGAGTACGCGCGCGTCGCGTGGGCCAGCGTTCAACGCGGTTGCGGCATCGCGCCAATACTGAGGCAGTTTCTCAGGGAACCGCAGATCGCTCGCGACGAACGCTCCGGTGAACAACGACGGCATATTGACCAGTGCGATCACGGCGATGCCGGCCGCGGCCCCGTGGCCGAGCAGACGTCCGCGCTTGTCGGCCGCGAACCATTGCGCCAGCGCCTGCACGCCCGCGCCGAGAAAGAGCGCATACGCGAGACCGACGAGCGGAACGGCGCGCGGGGTGTTGCGTAAAGCGAGTCCGGCCGCGGTCTCGGTGGTGGCTTTGATGAATGCACCGAAGAGCGGTGGATGTTTGTACGGGTAGGTGCCAACGCCCAACAGCAGACCGACGGCAAAGAGCGCAACGACATACGCCCGCATGCGCCATCGGGTCATGCACGCCGCCGCCAGCGCGAGCATTGGTAGAGCGAAGCTCACCACGATCAACCAGAGGTGTTGCGTGTAGCCCTGTGCGTCACTTGTCCATGGTGACAAGCCGTCGCGGCCGTAGTCGTACCAGTAGCCGAGTCCGCGACTGACCTCTGCCGCGGTCGATGTCTGCGCGACCGTGTCGACGCTTTCGGTGAGCTTGAGAATGGGCAGCCCGTACCGGCCCTGCATACGCAAGCCCGCAATCCACCACAGTTGTGCCGGAACGGTCGCAATCGCGAGCCGCACGACCGTGCGAGCCGCACGTGCGACATCGACCTCGTGGAGTACCCAGATCGCGAACGGCAGCCAAAGCAAGGGCCCGATTGCGACGAACACCAAGGACGACGCGTTCGTGCCACCGACCGTGCTGAGGACCAGCGCGAACACGATCGGAGCGAGCCAACGCCCACTTCGCAGCGCAACGATGACGAGCGCAATCAGCCACGGCAACGCCGCCCACGGCAACAACAGCGCCGACGTACGCCCGAAGTACGGGAGCACATAGGGACTCGCCAGATAGACGACTCCGGCTGCGGTGGCCGCGAGGCCACGAACGTCGAGACGGTGACAGAGCCAACGAACGCCGGCGCCCGCCACGAAGAGGATCGATCCCAACCACAGCCGTTGCGCTATCCAATCGGGCACACCGAGGCGGTCGAACAGCCAGTAGTAGGGGCCCATCGGGAACAGGTAGCCGATGTTCTGATGGGTGATCGTTCCCGCGGCAATGTCCTGGTTCCACAACCAGCCCGCGCTCGAAAGCAGGCGACTCGGATTGAGATACAAATACGCCTTGGTATCAGCCGCCACCTTGCCCGGGGCGGCAACGAGCAGCGGCACATAAGCCAAGAGCGCGTACAGGCAGAGCGAAAGATCAGGGCGCCGCGTACGGCTGTGCGTCGCGGCGGACGCGGTCGCGTCGGCGCCGCGCGTTGACGTCATCGACGTCGACGGTGCGCGTCGGAAACAAGGGCCTCCATGGCACCGCGCGCGGTCGCAGCCCACGTGAAGTTGCGGGCGTGCGACAGCGCACCATCGCCGAGCAGTGCACGCAACGGCGCGTCGGTCAGTACGCGCGTGATGGACGAGGCCAGCTCGTCGTCGGTGTCGACCAGCAAACCACTACGGCCGTTGTCGACCGCGTCGGAATGGCCCGCAATGTGCGTCGCGACCGCGGGCGTTCCGCAGGCGGCGGCCTCGGTCAACGTCATGCCCCAACCCTCGCTCACCGACGCACTCGCGACGAGCCAGGCGCGGCGATACAGCGCCACCAGATCGTCGTCACTGACGCGTCCGGCGAGACGCACCCACTCGGTTGCGTGCAGGTCGTTGACCAACTGCTGCAGCGCGTCGCGTTCGTAGCCTTCACCGACGATGACCAACTCGACGTCGGGTCGTGTGCGTCGCACCACATCGATCGCGGCGATCAGACGATCGAACCCTTTGGAAGGCATGAGGCGCCCCACTGCCACCACGAGGGGGTGTTCGGACTTTGGGCCTGACGGCGAATAGCGCTCGCTGATTCCGGGGGGCACGACGAGCACGCGCGCCGGATCGAAACCCATTTTCGCGATGAGTTCGACGCGCGACGACTGCGACAACGTGACCAATGTGGTGCGCCGGTACAGCTTGGGCGCCACGCTTGTCTCGAGACGCGCGCCCAAGTGGGCGTACTTCGGCGCAAGGACGAGCGGCCACATCTTCTCGTGATGGTGATGCAGGAACGTGATGCGCGGCCCACGCGCCCAGAGCGGCGTGAAGAACGGAACGCCATTCCAGATCTCGACCAGCGCGTCGCGTTCACCGTGGCGGCCGCGAAGCTCGGCAAGCGCCGCGCGCGGAAAGATCGCGTAGCGGCCGGCGCGGCGCACGACCCGATACCCATCGCGCACGGCCTCGGGCGGCGAACCCTGCGCATACGAGGTGCGTATGAGCACCTCGAGGCCGGCCTCACTCCACAACCGGGCGATGTTGGCGGCGTGCAGCTCGGAGCCCCCGGCTTCGACGTCGGCGAGATCACGCCATGCAAGCATGTGCACTCGGCGAATCCCTGCGGAGGCGGCGAGATCGCCGAGCTTCGACCGATCATCGGCAGTTGGTGGATCGAACGTGGAGGGATGGGTCATGACACTCGATCGGATGGCTCGGAGATCACTGGCGCGGCAACCGACGGACCACTGACGCGGTCGCGCAGCTGGGCGAGGTCGTGGCGCAGCAGGGTGGTCTCCTCGGTGAGCGTGCGTATCCGATTCTCCATACGACTGAGCTCGTAGGAGAAGTGGATCACGACAAGCAACAAGAATCCGATACCGACCACGAAGAACAGGGCGGGCTGGTAGTACACGCCCACTTCGTTGGCTACGGCGTCGGCCACGTTGGGCAATGCGGCCAGCGCGAGAAGCGCGACACCAAGGGTGATCCACAACAGCGAGTACTTGGCCTTGAGGCGGCCGCTGCGCACCAAGCGCAAGATGAGCAACAGCGTCGCCGCCGTCAAGCTAAGAAGCAGGACCTGCGCACGTGGTGTCATGAGGTTGACTCCATCACCGCACGGTGTCGGGAAGGCGCTGCGACACTCGGCTTTTGCGTGGGGCGAGGCGAACAACCAAGCACCACAAGCAGTCGCACGTAGTGATAAAGCAAGCGGAACCGCCGAGTCGACGCGGTGCCCGCCGATCGCTCCCGCATGGTGGTGGGCACCTCGCGGACGTCGTAGCCCGCCCGGCATGCGAATACGAGCGCCTCGACCGAGTCGAGGTATTCGATCGGATATTCGACCGCGAACCGCTCGAGCATCGCGGGGCCGAACGCGCGAAAGCCCGACGACGTGTCACTGAAGCGTTGCCCGGCGAGACGAAACGCGAGGGACCGGAGTAGCCGCATGGCAACACCGCGACCACGACCAACTCGGTACTCGCCGCGGCCGGCGAAGCGGCTACCGATGACCAGGTCCGCACCGTCGTCGAGTGGCGCGAGCAGCGCCGCTATTTCTGCCGGGTCGTGTTGGCCGTCGGCATCGAACTGCAGCGCTCGTACAAAGCCTTGTTCGACGGCGTAGCGAAAGCCCAGCCGCAGCGCTCCTCCGATGCCCAGGTTGAACGGCAACGAGAGCACATCAACGCCCGCCTGACGCGCGACAGCGGCGGTCGAGTCGCTCGACCCGTCGTCGACGACCACCAGGAACAAGTCGGGTCGCACGGCGCGCAGTTCAGCCAATGTCGATGGCAGGGCCGCGGCCTCGTTGAAAGCCGGGATGATCACGGCCGTACGGTCCATGCGCTGCATTCTGTCCGCTTTGTCAGTAGGCGTCGAAGTCGAGAAATTCGAACGAGCCGAGCACAAAGGCCGCCTCGTCGAACGACGGCTGCAAACCGTGCAGCACGAGCGCCAACGGTGATGGCATTTTGTCCTGTGGCAATCGCACGCCGCGCACCGCGAGAAAGGGATTCCTGCCCCAGTGCACGACAAAGGGCGTGCGGTGATAGAGCATCAACGAGCGTGCAACGCGACCGAGGCCCATCGGCTCGGAGAAGGGTCGGCGCGCCAGCACCTTCAGCACGACGGCGAACCGAACGTGGCGAATCGTGGTCGTCGTGCTTACGACGACCACATCGTCACCAACGTGCAACGCATAGTTCCGTCCCGGTCGAGCGAGCCGCCATCGAAGGTACTCACCGGACCAGACTGGTTCGAAGGCACCTGTCGTGGCAAGCGATCGCACGAAGCCCGACCCAGCTACCGCTTCAAACCACGCAGAGTCGAGTAACGCTGCATCCACGCGGCGGTGTTGCAGTCGCGCGCCGCGTGGCGACGCGGCGAGCAAAGTGACCGGCAAGGCGGGCAGCGGGCGCCACCCAAGGGTCTGCACCATGCGTGGCGCGGAGTTCGCATTGGCCACGCCGAGGATCGCGTCGAAGCCTGCGGCCGTGCCCCGTTCGTAGGTGTCCTGCACGGTGCGGCGGAAGGTCCCCGCGCCGCGCGCGGCGCTCGCTACCGCGAGGTCGACACCCAGCCCGAGCACCACCTCGCGGCCGGCCGCGTCGCGAAGCGTTTGAGGAATCAGCGCGTAGTTGCCCGTACGCGTCACGCCGTCGTCGACGCGACCGACCGCAGCCGCGCCGAGCGGGTTCTCCTCGTAATACCAACACAGCCCCTCGACCGAGTAGGGCGGCTCGATGGTGAAGACGCCGTTGAGTAGGTCCACAGCTCGGGAGAGCTCCGCGAGGTCAATCGGCACGAGGCGACTCTACTGATCGGCACCCACGGAGCGGGGGTCGCAGCCCCCCACGGGATCCTTGAACGCTGCGTTCTCCCGCCAGGGACCCTGTTGCCAGCCACTCACCTCGGGCAGCGACCAACCGCGACTGGCGGTGCGTTCGACGATCGCTGTTGCCACCCGTTCAGCGCCTGCGGGACACAGGTGCCACACGTCCGGCTTCCGCAGAAGAAGGCGCCCGCCGCTTGTGCCGAGAATCCGGCCGTAGGTACCAGCGTCTGCGGTGCGGAGCACCGACTCCGGGTCGAAGTAGTCGACGACGTCTGAATGACGTGCCGCGACCTTCTCGTAGACCGCGTCGACCGGGCGATCAGGCGTCGCGCCTCCCGGAAGCATGGCAACCCACTCGATGTGAGCGCCCTTCGCGCCCAGGAGACGCACGACCTCCTCGACAACGGACGCGTACGCATCGTTGCCGTTGCTTCGCAGCCAAGGCAGATCCCAACCGCCCAGCATGACGATGACGATTTCCGGCTGATTCTCCTCGATCAGCTTGGGCCACACGCCACGCCAATCGAAGCCGGAGCGCGCAACGCCGAATCCCGGACCCGACGCGTACACGATGCGCTGCACGCCGGTCGCCGCGTATGCAGCGGCGAGCGCGGGCTGGAGATCGAGCATGCCCGAGTCACCGATCACCATCACCGTCTTTGGCACGACGACAGGTATCGGTGTCGGCGACGGTGTCGTCGGTGTCGCCGCACCGATAGTCGGACTCGTCGGCGGGACGCTGGTGCTCGGAGGCGTGAGTTCGACGACGCGCGGCGCGAAATCGTCGGGATTGGCGTTCGCGTAGGCCACCGTCGAGGCCGGGGGATTCCACGTGACAGCAAGCGCGGCCACGACGAGCGCCATCACGGCCGCTGGCGTCGCGAGCCGTACCGACCAGCCGTGAAGTACGCGACCGCGGCGGATGGGTTGCTCGATCAACCGATAGGACAGCATCGCTACCGCGACCGTGACCCCGATACGCAGCGCAAACAGCGGCAGGCGCGCCAAGCCCGTGCGGTCAGTCGAGAGAACGAGGTACACGGGCCAGTGATACACGTAGAGCCCGTAGCTCACGAGCCCCGTGGCACGCAGAGGCGCCCACGACAAGACGGTGCTCACGATGCCCGGCGTGGTGATGGCGACGAGTATGAGCACGGTCGCCGCGGCCTGCAACGCGAAGCCGCCGCGCGGCAGTCGTGGTGAGGTCTGGTCGACGATGCCCCATGCCGCCACAGAGCAAATCAACGCGGTCGCGCCGAGCGCGTCGCGCAGATGTGAAGGGATCCGCGTCGGCGCGAACGATGCCGGCATCGCCCACCACAACGCGAACAACCCACCTGCAAGCAACTCGAAGGCGCGCGTGTCGGTGCCGTAGTAGACGCGGTCGAAACTCGATGCCAGCGCGAAGCTCAAGCCAACGGACACCGCAGCCATCACGGACAGGACTACGGCCAGCGCGCGGCGGCCGCCTCGATGAAGCACCACTACGACGATCAGCGGATAGACGATGTAGAACTGCTCTTCGATCGCGAGCGACCAGAAATGCTGCACCGGGCTCGGGGCCGCGAAGAGATCTGCGTATCGCTTGTGCTCGAGCACGAAGCGCCAGTTCGCCATATAGCCGAGCGCGGCAAGGATGTCTGTCCGCAGTCGCGCCAACTGCTCGGGGGACGCGAACCAGACCCCATACGCGCACGCAACCGCGAGGCCCGCGAGCGCAGCGGGCATGAGCCGCCGAAATCGCCGCGACCAGAACGCTCGCAACGAGATGGTGCCGGTGGCCGCGTGTTCACGCAAGAGCAGGCTGGTGATCAAAAACCCCGACAACGTGAAGAAGATCGAGACACCGAGGAAACCGCCTTTGAACGCCGCGAACTCGCCGTGGAACGCGAGGACCCCGACCACGGCGAGGCCGCGCAGGCCGTCGAGAGCGGGCAGGTGCGCGAGCTTGGTCGGCCCGTGCGATATCGAAGGCGTTTCCCCGCTCACGCCAGTGCCGTTCGGCGTCGGGCCCACCATTCCGTCAACGCCACCAAGGTGACCGATGCCAGCAGCACGATGCTCACTTCGGCCGCAGTGCGGTAGCGCGTGTTGCCGAAGGCCGATGCTGCGGTGATCGTCGCGAGCGCCGCCCACACCGCACACGCCGCGAGAGGTATGCGTCGGCGTCGGCAAATGAACGCGCCGATCGCTGCGAACGGTGCCAACACCATGTACTGGGCGAACGCGAGCTGCGACACCCACTTGGGTCGCGACTCGACGAGCACATCGAGGTCGATCTGGTGCAACGGCTTATAGAGGCCCCACATGCGCCCGACGCGGCGCGGGACGACGACTGTCAGCAACCGCGCGCGATGGTCGCCGATGTAGTCGAGTGCGCGCACGCGTACCACATTGTCACGCTGGGCCTCGTCGAGGACCTCGCCGTTGGGACCGTACGGTTGCGGCTCACCGCAGCGGAGGCTCCAGTAGCCGATGTCGGGCCCGTAGTACGTGTCGTCGCAATTCGCCTGGACCAGCACGGTGCCTGCTCCGTTGGAGAGCAACACCGGGTCGGCGAACGCGCGGAGATTACGAATCACCCATGGGCTGATGCAAAGCAGCGCGACAACGCCAGCGATCGCGTAGCGCTCGACGCGCACGCGCCACGTGATCGGCGCTCGTACCAGCACCACGAGTGCAACGACCGGCAAGTACAGAACGAGCTCGGCTCGGGTCAGCGCGCAAAGGCCGCCGAGGAGGCCGAAGACCGCGGCACGGGCGCGCGTCGGCTTGTGCGCGAACCGGAGGCCAACCCATGTGGTGCCGAATGCGACGGCAATCGCCGCGGTCTCTGACATCACCAGCCCGTCGTTGACCCATACGTATGCGTACATCGCTGTCACCGACGCGGTGATGAGGCCCAGCCGTTCGGCGAGCGCTCCTCCATGCAGCAGCTCGCGACCCGCGAACCCGGCCAAGAGTACCGACAACGAGCCCAACAAGGCTGACGCGATGCGGTGGCCGAGCACGCTGCGAATCCCGAGCCTCGAAAACAACGACAGGTACACGACGTAGACCGGAGGATGTCCTGCGGTCGGTACGTCGAATGGCACGGGCAACGTAATCGTGCGCTCGTCTCCCGTTGCGGTCACGATGTCGATGCGACGGCCGGCGAAGTCGTGACGCACGGGGTCGATGAAGCCATGACCGTCCGCCAGGAGATTCGCGGCCTCGTGGTAGTAGCTCGCGTCACCGCTGAGAGCGAGGTCGGGAGCAACTGCGCTCGCGTACCAGACCCTCAGGATCAACCCGACGATGACGATCGCGACGAGTCGCCCCGAGAACGTGCGCGGTCCGAAGCGGCTCATTCGGATCGGAGCAAGCCGTCGAGCAGGCGGCGGCGTTTGCTCGGAGTCGGCGCAACGACATCGCGCGGATCGATGATCTGGAGCGCACCTTCGGCGCCGAGTTGGTCGGCGTACGCGCCAAGTGACGCTCCTACGAGATGGCTACGCAGACGCTCAACGCGCTTCATCATGTTCTTGCGGTTGATCCAGCCGATGCGACTGGCTACCCAACCACCATCGTCGTAGACGTAGAACGCTTCGTCGGGATCAAACTCCCACGGGTGGCAATAGGTCCACAACACCGACTCGGCGGGAGCATGGCGGAGGCCATAACGCTGCACGGCGCGCGGCAACAGACGGAGATATGCGCCTCCGAGGTAGGGGAGATGCGCTCCCGCGACACGCACGATGGGGCAGGGGAACTCGATCAGGCCGCTCGACCATTGAAAGGGTGTGCGCGGCAGACCTGGCCATCCGTACATCGGGCTGGCGGCCGGCAACACACTCGACGAGTAGGTGAATTCGAGCTCGGCGAGAATTTCGACCGCCCACGACGACTCGGGTACGAGCGACATCATCGGCGCGCGGTAGCCGCGCACCGATTCCCCGATGATGTTCTCGATCAGGGCCTTGCCCGCCGCCGTGTCGGCACGAAAACCTGCCTCGCCACGTGCGCCGATGGGCGCGTGCACCAACGCGTGCAGACCTATCTCGTGGCCGTCAGCATGGGCACGATTGACGAGCGATGGGTGGTCACGCGCCACATCGCCCACGACGAAGACATTGCCCCGAATGCCCAGCTCGGCGAGACGATCGAAGACTCGATGCGCGACCACGTCGACGCGCACCTCGAGGGTCGGCGAACTGCGCAAGTCCTCGAGATCGAGGGTGAACGTGACCGGTAACGACATCGGCGGCAGTCTACGGACCCGCGCGGATAGGTGAAGCGTCGCGGGCGTGCCCTTGGCGCCTCGCCTGTTCCAGGCGAGATCAACGACGGTGTTGCTGGGTCGGATGCGCCTGTCGGCGCATCCTCTACGCGGGAGCCATCGAGGGACCGGATCGGCACCGACGCCTCACGGCCCGGCTGGCCAACGCGTCGAAGGCCACCGCCGCGAGTACCACGATGACGACCTCGGAGGCGACCCGATAGCGCGTCTCACCGAACGCCGTCACCGCCGCGATAGTGGTCGTGACGGGCCAAACGAGCAGCGGCGCCAACTGCCCTCGTGCGCGCCGCAACACGACGACGCCGCCGATCGCGCTTGGCACCAGCAGGTAGTACTGCGCGAGACCCAGAAGCGACAGGCGAAAGTTGCGACCCTCGACCAAGATGTCGAACCGGAGCTGCTGGACCGGGTCGTACACGGCCCACATACGGCCGACGCGCGCCGGCACCACCACGGTGAGCAAACGCGTGCGGTGCGCTTCGATGTAGTCGAGGCCTCGGCGCCGCAGCACGACATCGCGTGCGGCTTCGTCGAGCGGCTGACCCTGAGGCCCGAGAGGTTGGGGGAGCCCGCAGTACAGCTCCCAGTAGCCGAGCTTCTCGCCGTGATAGGTGGCGTCGCAGTTGGCCTGGACGAGCACCGTGCCCGACCCGTTCGACAGGAGCACGAGACGGCCGAACGCGATCGTGTTCCGGATCGCCCACGGGCTGATCAGCACCACAAGGGTCAACGCCGCGACGATCGAGGCCTTCGCCCATGAGCGCCACGAGCGCCGCTGTGTGAAGGCGAACCACACGAGCACGAGTGGCAGGTAAGCGAGCAGTTCCGCGCGAGTGAGCGCGGCGAGCGCCGCGGCGGAGCCGAAAGCGATCGAGCGCGACGTGTTGGGCAGCCGCACAAAGCGAAGGGCGCAGTAGGAAGCCAATGCGACCGTGGCGACAACGAGCGACTCGCTCATCACCATCGCGTCGTT
>JAYUFA010000367.1:0-30743 GCA_043738925.1 Actinomycetota bacterium | reverse complement strand
CGAGCGTCTCCGGTTCGTCGACCTCGCCGTCGCCGACGAAGCACCACACCCGGGAGCTTGACGTGTCGTCGAGACGCCGGTTGTACATGTATTTGTTGAACCGGGCGTGATAGATCGAGTTGATCGGACCCAGCCCCATCGACACCGTCGGGAACTCCCAAAAGTCGGGCATCAACCGTGGGTGCGGATAGCTCGACAGGCCGCCGCCACCAATCTCCTGGCGGAACCGATCCAACTGTGGCTCGTCGATACGTCGCTCGATGTACGCCCGCGCGTACACGCCTGGTGCGGCGTGGCCTTGGAAGTACACGTGGTCGCCCGGCTGGCCGCTGTCCTTGCCGCGGAAGAAGTGATTGAACCCGACGTCATACAACGCGGCCGACGACGCAAACGTCGACAAGTGACCACCGATGCCATCGGCACGCTTGTTCGCGCGAATCACCATCGCTGCCGCGTTCCAACGAATCCACCGGCGGATACGCCGCTCGATTTCCTCGTCACCTGGGAACCACGGCTGCTGATCGACCGGGATCGTGTTCACATACGGCGTATTGATCGTTGGCGCCGTACCAATGTGCAACTGCTGCGCCCGCTCCAACAGCCGCGCGATCAGAAACCCCGCGCGCCGGGTACCCACACGACTGACCACCGCGTCGAGCGAATCGGTCCACTCACGCGTCTCTTGCGGATCGATATCGGGAAGCTGATGCGAGTAGCCGTCAATCATGGCCCCCATCCTCGCACCGAAAACCGTGAACGGTCGCGACGGCTCGGTGGTTGAGTCGCTCGCTTCTTGCTCGGCGCTGTGGGTCGGGTCGCCTCGCTTCTTGCTCGGCTCAGTGCGAGGATGCCGCAGTGCAGGAGCAGCTCTCGTTCGACGCCCCCGACGCGTCACCCGCGGCCGGCGTCCATGTGGACGTACCTGAGCCCGGAGCCGAACGCGTCATCGTGTACACCGACGGCGCGTGCAGCGGGAATCCTGGCCCGGGCGGCTGGGCGTGGGCCATCCCCGGAGGCGAGTGGGCACGAGGCGCAGAGGCGGCGACGACCAATCAGCGTATGGAGTTGGCCGCCGTGCTCGAGGCAGTGACCAAACTGCCCGGCCCGCTCGAGGTGGTGAGTGATTCAACCTATGTCGTCAACTGCTTCCGCGATCGTTGGTGGGCCGGCTGGCACAAGCGCAACTGGTGCAACAGCCAGAACAAGCCAGTGGCGAACCGCGATATTTGGGAGCCGCTCATCGATCTCGTGCTGGCGCGTGACGTTCAGTTTCGATGGGTGAAGGGTCACAGCACCGACTCCATCAACGCGTTCGTCGATCAACTCGCGGTCGAGTCCGCGCGAACGCAGACTACGGGGCGCGGTCAGTCGTCTCCGAAGAAGCCGTAGCGGCGGCTGTCTCGCAACGCGTGGTGGGCCGCGTTGATCGACGCCATTGCCTCGCCGTTGTCGCCGGTGTGATCAGGATGCGCAGTCTTGGCGTGGGCGCGATACGCGTGCTGCACATCAGACCACGTCGCGTTGCCGTCGAGACCCAGCGCTGAAAGCGACTCGGTGAGCGGATGGTTCAGCGGTATGCGGTAGCGCAACGCTGGCGGGCGACGCGTTGGCGGTATGGGCACCTCGCTCAGCGGTTCCGGCGCCTTGAGATCAGGCTGACGAGGCGCGGTTTGCGGCGTGCCGCTTTGGGTAACGAACAGCGACTCGGTGGTGAAAACGTCCGAGAACGCGTGACCGTCGAGTGCCGGGTCGATATTCGGCTCGTCCGGCGTGCGTTTCGGTCGCGGGATGTCCTCGGGTTTGTTCGTGCGCACCACCGCGTGCTGCACGAAGTCGCGGCGCGTCCACCACAGGTTGGCTTCGTCTGCGAGGCTGGCGACCTCCTCGACGTCTGCCTTGCGTCGCCCTCGTACGCTCTTGCCGAACACTGTGGTCATGAAGAAGCTCGAGTTCCCGTTGTCGCCGCTCGTCCCTGGAGAGAATCGACGTGAACCGCATCAGCCTTGAGGGCCGATTGACCTATTTCGCCGCGCAGATCGCGCGCAGCGCTGTCTCTACGTCGTTGTCGTCGAAGACGAAGCCGCCTTCGACGAGACGTTCGGGGCGCGCGTCGGTACTCGTGTACAACAGGTTCGTGGCGAGCTCGCGGCCGAGCAGCAGGCTCGGGCCGATCCTCGGTACCCGCAGCAGCGCCGGCCGGTGCAGGATGCGACCGAGCACGCGGGCGAACTCGCCGTTGGTCACCGGGTGCGGCGCCGTGAGGTTGACTGCGCCGCGCAGGTCGTGACCCAGCAGATACAACATCGCGGCGACGTGGTCATCGATCGAGATCCAACTCCAGATCTGGCGTCCGTTCCCAAAGGGCCCACCGATACCGAACCGAAACAGCGGGAGCATCTTCGCGAGAGCGCCACCATCGCGACTGAGCACGATGCCTGTACGCATATGCGTGACGCGCACGCCCGCTTCTTCGGCCGGACGTGTTGCGCTTTCCCATGCCACGCACACGTCGCTCAAGAAGCCGGTGCCCGGTGACGACGACTCGGTCAGCACGGTGTCACCGCGGTCGCCGTACCAGCCCACGGCGGACGCGCTCAGCATCACGGCGGGCGGCTTGCGGAGATGCGCAAGCGTGTCGGCGAGCAACGCTGTGCCCATCGTGCGGCTCTCGAGAATGCGCCGCTTCTGATCGTCGCTCCATCGATGCTCGGCGATGCCCGCGCCCGCGAGATGAATCACCGCGTCGACGCCTTCGAGACCGCCTGCATCGATCGTGCCCGATGTCGGGTTCCAGCGAAGCGTGTCCTTTGCCTCGTCGCCCGAGTCGCGCACAAGGCGAACCACGCGATGTCCCTCGTCAGCGAGCGCCTTCGAAAGAGCGGTGCCGACGAGACCCGATGCTCCGCTGACTGCGACGTCCACAGTGGTCCTTTGGAATCTGGAGCACGAGCCGCCTGGCGAGGCGACCCATCAGCGGAGCCGACAGCGGGTGGAACCCCGTCGGTTCGTGGCAGATTCCCGACGACCGCAGGTCGCGCAGTAGCGTGCGCGTTGGCGGAGCGTTGAGTCCTGACCGATGTTGATTCATGATTGAGGGGGAGCCATGCCCGAAGAGCAAGCCTCACAGAGCATGCCGATGCGATCGCCACGGCGCAGCCTGTCACCGGAGATCTTTGGCGCCGGTCTGCTGGCGCTCGTCTTGCTCATCTTCATCATCCAGAACTCGAACGACGTCAACGTTCATTGGTTGGTGTTCAGCAAGCACGCGTCGGTGTGGGTGGTCATCATCGTCAGCGCAGTGCTCGGTTATCTGATCGGGCAACTCTTCGAGTTCGGCCTGAAGCGCCGCCATCGAAATCACCTGAAGAACAACAAGGCGTGAGCCCATTGGGTTTGCCTATTGGGCAGGCGGTGGCCTCATGAACCGCTGCCTGGGGCCGACAGGACGATGTGGAAAGGTTGCGGCTCACCGACGGCACGGGCGCGCCTCGTCCTCGTCCCGACCTCGCTCAGGCGCGTTTCGGTGCCGGAGTTTTGCTCTATGAGCCCACAAGGCGGCGTTTGCATACGCTCAACACCAGCGCGGCGCTCGTGTGGCGCCGCCTCGATGGTCGCACCACGTTGGCGGATGCGGCGTTCACGCTGACCGAGATCTTCGCCTCCGATCACGAGGTGATCGAGGGGGATGTCGCGGCCGTCGTACAACGCTTCGACGAGTTGGGCCTGTTGATCCATGGTGACGATCCACCTGAAGCACTTCCCACTGCGGATGGCGCCGATGAGGCATCGCGTCAACTGCTCGCGCAACTTGATGCTCGGGAATGGGCTTCGAACTCTCCGACCTACCAGGCCGTGGGCCTCACGTTCTGTGTACGCAGCGAAGACGGTGAGGTTGCCGAGGCGGTAACTCGTGCATTGCGTCCGCTTGCAGGCGACGGCGATGACAACGTGCATGCAAATCACCAGTACTCGATACGCCATCGGATTCACGAGGCCGCACCGCAATGGCGCCTGTACTTCGACGGCACGCCGATCGGCACCGTTGGTGCGGTCGACGCGGCCGTCGCGCTGCTCTCGTGGCACATCAGTCAAGCAACCGTGGAGCACACGGCGGGTGTGCTCTTTCTGCGCGCTGCAGCGATTCAGCTCGGCGAGCGTGTCGTCGTCTTGCCGGGTGAGTTGGGTACAGGCAAGTCGATCCTCGCGAGCGCATTGCTGCGCCGGGGATGCTCGTACTTGGCGGACAACGAGGCCGGCGTTGACGTGGCTGTCGGTCGGGTACTGCCCTATCCAGCATCGATCTGTCTGGAATCCTCGGCGTTGCGTCTCTTCCCTGACATGACACCGACCGTTTCGGGCCCATCGCGCTTCTACGTGGATCCTGCTGAACTTGCCGCCCGCGCGGTTGGCACAGGTGGGCCCGTGTCGCTCGTCGTGTCGCCTCACTACGTGGCCGGTGGCTCGACACAGCTCGAACGGGTCATCGACGTCGAGGCGGTGCGCCTGCTGCTCGACAACTCATTTCCGTTCGACAACTTGGGTGCGCGCGGCTTCCACGCGCTCGTCGCCATTGCTCAGCAAGCGTCGGTCTATCGCCTCACGTACGGCGACCTCGACGCCGCGTGCGAGGTCGTGCTCGACCTCATCAACGAGTTGAACTGACGACGCTTCGCCTATCCGCTGAGCGTCTTGGTCATCATGACGATGACGATGCCGGCGGGGTCGATGCGCCGCTCGCACTCGACGTAGCCGCGTCGTGCGTACATGGCGAGGTTGGCGACGCTCTCGGCACCGGTGCCCAGCTGGAAGCGGTCGACCTCGGGCGTGACGCGCTGCTCGATGTCGGCGAGTAACCGACCACCGATGCCGTGGCCTTCAAGATCGGGCGCCGTCATCAACCGGGTGATGTGTGCGGTGCGATCAACTTGGTGCGACCGCACCGAGCCCACCATTCGTGCACCTTTGCGCGCCACAATCACCACACGGTCGGGGGCCGCGATCTCGGCGCGCAGCTCGTCGACGGTCTGCACCAGCGACGGTAGGAACGGGTCAACGTAGAGCTGCGCGTCGTGGAGGAACGCGGCACGCTGCAACGTGAGCAACTCGCCGGCGTCATCGGACTGCGCCACGTCAATCGTGATGTCGAGCGTGGTCATGCGAACGACTATCGATCGCGTCTCGCGCGGCGACCGCCACGACCGCCGAGGTCGAGCAAATCGTCGTCGGTCATACCGCGTCGCCCGCGCTTTTGGAGATATTGCGCTTCGTCGGCCGCGCGCAGCAGTTCGCCCGGCGCGTTGACGCCGATGGACGACACGGCGACGCCACACGACATGGAACGCCCCGCTCCGCTGCGCGCGAAGAGCTTCTGGGCGCGCGACGCAACCGGTTCGCTGAACAACATGCCGCCCCCGTCGAGGACGATGCAGAACTCGTCGCCCCCGATACGGCAGACGGTTGCGCCCACGACTTCGGAAACCGCGTGGCGTAGAGCCGAAGCGGCGTCGACGAGGACGGTGTCGCCGGCCGCGTGGCCATCGGTGTCGTTCACCAACTTGAGCCCGTCGACGTCGCAGATGATCACCGCGCAATCCTGTCGCGCGACCGGCGGGCGGGCGAAGATGCGCCGCAGGGTGGTCTCGAGCACCCTGCGGTTGCCGAGGCCGGTGAGTGGATCGCGCATCGCAAGCGCTTCGAGGTCGCCAACACGAGTGGCATGCGCAATGCACGTGGTGATTTGCGAGGCCGCAAGGCGCATGGTGGCGAGGTCGCGATCGCCGAGCTCGGTGCCGCCGGCCGCAGTGCGTGCCCACAACACACCCCATCGATGGCTCTCGATGTCGAGCGGCACCGCAATCTCACTCTGTGCGCTGACAGTGCCCAGATAGGTCGCTTCAAGCGACGCCGGATCGAGGTCGCTACGCGTGTAGGCATGTGCATCGCTTGAGCGGAACGCGCTCGTGGCCGGAAACATGTCGACGGGATAGGTGGTGTCAGGCCCCGCGGTCGCGGCCGCAAGATCGCCCACCTCGGTGACCACGCTGAGGCGGCGGGTGGCGAAGTCGTCCTTCGCGATGCCGACGGTGTTCGCGCCGATAGCGCGCCGCACGTAGCCCGCGATCAACGACAGAACCTCGTCGACACGATCGGATGCGTGGATTGCCGCCCCAATCGATGTGAGCGATTCGATGGGCGACTCGTCGCTGTCGCCGACCACCAACGTGTCGAGCCTTGCCAGGGCATGGTCGATGCTGACGAACGCGGCAGCAGGCGATGCCAAAGCGATGCGGTCGACGACCGCGCGAGCGACTTCGGGATCAAGTGCGGAACCGGCGAGCGAGCGCACCCGACCGGAGCGTGCAGCCCAGTGCGGGGTGCCGCCGGCTTCGACCGGACCGACGAGTTCGGACACCACGGCGAGGATGCGCGCCGCGAGCGGGATGCCCTCTGCGGCGTACGCCCCTGGCGCGCCCCCGCCGTCCCACCGTTCGCATTGATGACGAACCGCATCGGCGAGCGCGCCGCCGCTGGTAACTCTTTCGAGGAGGCTCGCGCCGAGCACCGCGGACGTGGCCTCGCTGCCGTTTGCCGGCCGGGTGTGGGTGATGAGCGCCGCGATGTCGCAGAGCAGCGCGCCGCCAAGGGCTGTGGCGTACTGAGTGACGTCGAGCGCCAGTGCGTCGGCAACGTGTGCGACGACCGCAGCCCGCAATGCCGCACGGCGGGCCAGTGCGGCATCGTGCAGTTCGAGGCTGCGACTGAGCGCGACAACAGCGGTGTGCGTGGCCCGATCGAACGGACGCGCGACCGAGGTCTTCGCGTCTGCCGTCGACGGTTGGTAGGTGCCGAGCACGGACTGCACCGACGAGTCTCCTTGCTTGTTCGCCACGCATCGCGATCGCGTGATCCCCCATTGATAGCAGCCACCGAGAGGGCGTGAAACTCATTCGGGGCACCTCTTTTGCCACGTGGTGGTGATTCCGAACCAACGTTTTCGGCCCCAAACAGTAGCGTTCCCCGGGTGAGCACCCGTCGCTTGATCCTCGCTGCGCTGTTGTGCGGTATGGCAATACTCGTCGCGTTCGCGGTGCAGATCGTGGTTGCGTCGTGATCAGAGGCCCCCACAGGAACGCGCGCCGATTGCGTCAACTTCGGGCGCGCCGTACGCGCCGGTAGGCTCCCTCGCGGATTGGGAGGTGGTCACCACGGCAGAGCAATTTGATCTCGTGGTCATCGGTGGCGGGCCCGCGGGGTATGCCACCGCGCTGTACGGAGCGAGCGCCGGTCTCCATATCGCACTCGTCGAAAAGCAAAAGGTGGGCGGCACCTGCCTCCATGTCGGCTGTGTCCCCGCGAAGGAGTTGCTCGAGACTGCGGCCGTATATCGCACGGTGCGCAACGCAGCCGAGTTCGGCGTGCAAACGAGCACTCCGTCACTGGACCTGTCGATCACACAGCAACGCAAACAGAAGGTGATCGACCAGCTTTACAACGGGTTGTCGGGTTTGTTGAAAGGCCGGAAGGTCACCGTGGTGGACGGCTTCGGCACGCTCCACGCCGACCACGTGGTGCGCGTGCAGGGCGGTCTTTCTGGTCACACGGAGCTGCGCGGCGAGGTCATCGTCCTTGCGACCGGCTCGTTGCCCCGCACGATTCCGGGCTTCGAGGTCGACGGTCGCTTCGTCGTCACGAGCGACGAAATGTTGGAGCTCACCACGCTGCCGGCCACCGCTGCGGTCATCGGCGGCGGTGCCATCGGCTGCGAGTTCGCCTCGATGCTTGCCGATCTCGGCACCAAGGTCACGGTGCTCGAAGCGCTGCCGAAGATGCTGCCCGGCTGTGACCCCGACGCCACCAAAGCCGTCGAGCGCGCCTTCAAGAAGAAGGGCATCGACGTGTTCACCGGGGTAGCGGTCCGCGGGCACACGCCAGGAACATCGACGACAACGGTGCACTACGGAGACGACAAGGAGCTCGAGGTTGAGCTGGTATGCGTGTCGGTCGGTCGTCGCCCGCTCACCGATGCCTTGGCCGATGGCACGGGTGTCGAACGCACCGAGCGCGGTCACTACGCGGTCGACGAGTATTGCCGCACCACCGCGGCGGGGGTATTCGCGATCGGTGACTGCATCGCTACACCCGCGCTGGCGCACGTTGGTTTTGCCGAGGCGATCCTCGTGGTGCAACAGGTGCTTGGCGAGTCGCCCGCGCCGATCGACTACGCCAAGGTGCCGTGGGCGATCTACTGCAATCCCGAGGTTGCCTTCGCCGGCTTCACTGAGGAAGGCGCGGTTGCCGCGGGCTTCGACGTGGTCACGGCGAAGCATCGCTTCATGGGCAACAGTCGCGCCATGATCATCGGTGAGACCGAAGGACTCGTGAAGATCATCGCAGAGAAGCGTGCCGACGGTAGCGCCGGCCGCATTCTCGGCGTGCACCTCGTGGGCCCGTGGGTCACCGAGCAACTCGGCCAGGGTTACCTGGCCGTGAACTGGGAGGCCACCGTTGATGAGGTCGCGGCGTTCCTCCAGCCCCATCCCTCCTTGAGCGAGCTGTTCGGCGAGACCGTGCTCTCGCTCACCGGTCGCTCGTTGCACGGCTGACGCCGCAAAGAAAGCAGACACGTCGATGGCCGACATTCGCATGCCCCAACTCGGTGAGACCGTCACTGAGGGAACGATCACCAAGTGGTTCAAACAAATCGGCGAGCCTGTCCGCGAGGACGAGGTGCTGTTCGAGGTGTCAACGGACAAGGTCGACACTGAGGTGCCGTCGCCCACGGGCGGTGTGGTGACGGAGATCCTCGTGGCCGAAGGTGCCACGGTGGATGTCGGTACCGTCATCGCACGCATCGGTGCGGCTGATGCAGCGCCCGTTGCCGCGGCATCACCCGTGGCAGAGTCGTCCGTAGCTGAGGCACCGGTAACTGCTCCACCGGTGACTGCTCCACCGGTGACTGAAGCACCGGTCGTGGCGTCGTCCGTCGCCGGGTCGGCGGCGGTGCCCGCTGTCACTCCGCCTATCGCGGTGCCACCCGTTGCTGTGCCGCCAGTTGCCGCGCCGACGCGCACGCCCCCGGTGCTGTCACCGGTGGTGCGTCGACTTATCGCCGACCATGGCATCGACCCGGCCACCATCGCCGGCACCGGTCTCGGCGGTCGCATCACGCGGGCCGACGTCGAGGCTCGCGTAGCGGCCCAACGTCCGTCGACCCCGTCTCCGCAGCAGGCCCCGGTCAGCGCCGCCGCGCCCGCGGTTGGCACTGGGCGCGCCGCCTCCGCTCCGGAACAGGCCGCCGCGCCACGCAGTGCAAGCACAGACGTCCGCGAGCCACTCAACCGCATTCGTCGCCTCACCGGCGAGTACATGGTGGCATCGAAGGCAACGTCGCCCCACGTACTCACCGCTATCGAGGTCGACTACGAGAATATCGAGCGTGTTCGCCGTGCTCATCGCGACGCGTGGAAGGCTACAGAGGGGTTCTCGCTCACCTACCTGCCGTTCATCGCGCGGGCGCTGTCGACAGCGTTGCGCGAGTTCCCGTATCTCAACGCGTCGGTCGGCGAGGGTGAACTGGTCGTGCATCAGCAAACCAATTTGGCCATCGCAGTCGACATCAACTTCGAAGGGCTTCTCGCACCAGTCGTGCACGACATCGACGCGAAGCGCATGCGCGCCATCGCCCGCGAGATCGTCGACCTCGCAGGTCGCGCCCGCAGCAAGCAGCTCACCGCCGACAACATCGTCGGCGGCACGTTCACCATCACGAATGCCGGTCAGTACGGCACGTTGATGCAGTTCCCGGTGATCAATCAACCGCAGGTGGCCATCCTGAGCACCGACGGCGTGTCACGCAAACCGGTCGTGATCACCGACGAACACGGCAACGAGTCGATCGGCATTCACAGCGTCGGCGTGTTGGCGCTCGCGTGGGACCACCGCGCGTTCGACGGCGCATACGCGGCAGCCTTTCTCAACCGCTTGCGCGAGATCCTGGAGACGCACGACTGGGAAGCCGAGCTGGCGTGACCGATCCCGCAGGGCCTCAGCCGCTGCGGGTGCGGTGGCTCGGGCAGGTGCGTTATCGAGACGCGCTTGCGTTGCAGCACGCAGTGTTTGCGACCGACCACAACTATCTGCTGCTGCTCGAGCACCCGCACGTGTTCACGCTCGGTCGTCACGCCGATGTCTCGCACGTATTGGTCGATCCGGCCAGCGTGGGCGCGGATCTCGTCGATGCTGATCGCGGCGGCGACGTCACGTACCACGGACCGGGTCAGCTGGTCGGTTACCCGGTTGTCACCGTCGGCGGCAGGCGCGGTGGTGGCATGGCCGACACAGTTGCCTACGTTCGATCGGTCGAGCAGTTGCTGATCGACGTGTTGGCCGACATCGGTCTGCCTGGAGCGGGTCGCATGCGCGACTACCCGGGTGTATGGCTCGACCCTGATGGGACGCGGCCACGCAAGATCGCGGCGATCGGTGTGCGGCTCACGCGTGGCCGGGCGATGCACGGGTTCGCGTTGAACGTTGCGCCGGACATGGCGTACTTCGGCTACATCGTGCCGTGTGGCATAGCCGACTATGCCGTGACCTCACTTGCCGAGGAGGGCGTCGAGGTCTCGATGCGCGACGTGGTCGACGCAGTCGCGCGTCGAGCCGCGCCGCTGTGGGGAGCAGATGTCGACCGCGCGGAGGTCGCGTGGCGCGTCAGCGACAACGATCTGAGTGCCTTCACGCGGCGCGAGGGTGCACCGGTGCGCGTGCGCGCTCGCCGCCGCGACGCGGGCGTGACCGAGGGTCTCGACATTCGCGAACGCAAGCCGTCGTGGATGCGTGTCAAGCTCGACACCGGCCCCGAATATCGGCGCCTACGCGCGTTGACTCGTGAACTCGGTTTGGTCACCGTGTGCGAAGAGGCGGGCTGTCCGAACATCTTCGAATGCTGGAACAACGGCACCGCCACGTTCATGATCAACGGCGAGCGCTGCACGCGTGCGTGCGGCTTCTGTCAGGTCGACACACGCAAGCCGACGGCGCTTGATCTCGACGAACCGGCGCGCGTCGCCGACGCGATCGCTCGCATGGGTGTGCAGTACGCGGTCATCACCACCGTCGCGCGCGACGATCTGTCCGATGGTGGCGCGGGTGCAATGGCGGCCACGATCGATGCGATTCGCGCGTCGTGCCCGGGCGTGCAGGTGGAGACCCTCATCTCCGACTGCAAGGGTGACCCCGACGCCTTGGCGTTGATCTTCGCAGCGCGGCCCGACGTGCTGAACCACAACATTGAGACGGTGTTGCGCCTTCAGCGTGTTGTGCGGCCGTCGGCGTCATACGGGCGCAGCCTCGCGGTGCTCGCGCGTGCAAAGGTCGAAGGCCTCACGACCAAGTCATCGATCATCGTCGGTATCGGTGAGACATTCGACGAGGTCGTGCAGACGATGCGTGATCTGCAGGCGGTCGGCATCGACATTGTCACGATCGGTCAATACTTGCGACCGACCGAGAACCACTTGCCGATCGCGCAATGGTGGACTCCCGACGACTTTGCCGAATGGAAGCGCATCGGCGAAGACGAGATCGGCATCGCGCACGTCGAGGCGAGCCCGCTCACGCGATCGAGCTATCACGCGCGGGAAGCCGCGGCCGGGGTGACGTCTGGTGATCTCGTGCTATTCGAGTGATTGCGACGGCCTTGTTCGGTGGCGAGCGTACACCTAGCGTCGTGGCAAACTGGCTGGGAGGATTTCAATGGCAGAGAACGATCGAAAGGTAAGTCGGCGCGGGGTGATTGCCGGCATCGCTGGCGCAGCGTCGGTGGCGAGCGTCGCAGGTGTATCCACGCTCGGATTCGCGTCGGCCGCGTCCGCTGCACCGGGCGACGTCGTCGAGGGCAGGTCGAACGGGGGGAGTGGTGCCGGCCTCTCATCGCTCAGCGCTGACTTGGCGCCCGCCGCGACGACCCCAAGTGACGCGATCACGTACATCAATATGGCCGGCCCGGGGTTCAGCGTGCTCGACGGTACAGCGATCGCTTGGGCCGGTGGTGTGTACAACCCTTCGACATTGCGAGCCTTCCCGCAGATCCCATTTGGTTCGACGTTGGTAGAGGTCGAGGGGTATCGCAACCCAGCCGGCACAACCAACATCGCGCTCGTGCTGCGCGAGTGGCGCTGGCCGAACACCAACGCAAATCTCGTCTCGATGACGCTCAACGCCGATGTCGTGACCCAAGCGATCACCGGAACGCCCGTGGTACGCAGCGATGCCATGTACATGTTCGAGGCCAACGGCACGGCCGCGACCGCGCAGCTGAACGGCGTGCGTCTCGGCTACATTCCGGCCGCCGCAGGGTTCGTACCCGTCTCGCAGACCCGCAAGCTCGATTCGCGAGCCGGCGCGAAGCTCGCCAAGGGAACGACCACCAGCATCGACCTTTCGCCGCAGGTTCCCTCCGGTGCCCGGGCAGTGCTGGTCAGCTTGACCGCTACCGAGACCGTCGGCGCGCTCGGCTACTTCACGGCCTTTCCCGGCAGTGCCACGACGCCACCGGACACGTCGAACCTCAACTGGTTCGCGACGGGCCAAGTGGTCGCAAACACAGCCGTCGTCTCGCTGGGAACCGGTACGACGATCAAATTGTTTGTCGGCGGCGCGGCTGACGCGGCGACCCACGCGCTGGTCGACATCATCGGGTACTTCAAGTAGCTGTCGAACGCCTCTACGCTCGCGTGATGTTCTCCGAACGCATCACGCGAGCGCGGGCGATCATGCAGGAGCGTGACATCGACGCGCTGTTGTTGTCGGTGGGGGCTGATCTGCCGTACCTCATCGGCTACGAAGCCATGCCGCTCGAGCGGCTCACCATGCTTGTCGTGCGACGCGACGACACGCCCACATTGGTCATCCCGAAATTGGAAGCGCCGCGTGTGACCGAGCACCCCGGCGTGTTCGACATCGTCACGTGGACCGAGACGGAAGACCCGGTGGCCATCGTTGCGAAGGTGATGGGCAACGCGCGCATCGCTGCCGTCGGGGACACCACGTGGGCACGGTTTCTGATCGACTTGTTGGCGTGCACGCCGCGCACCTCGTATCAGCGCGCGTCCAACGTGATTGGTCCACTGCGCGCCGTCAAGGACGCGGTCGAGATCGAGGCGCTTCGCCGTGTCGGTGCCGCGGTCGATCGCATCGCGGCCGATCTACAAGCAGGCAACATCGCGCTGGTCGGTCGCACCGAAGCCGATGTCTCAGCCGAACTCGGCGCACGCATGCTGGCCGAAGGGCATCACCGTGTGAACTTCGCCATCGTCGCCGCAGGGGAGAACGCCGCGAGTCCGCATCACGAAGCCGGCCATCGCGTGATCCGCCCCGGTGAGGTGGTGCTCTGTGACTTCGGCGGCAGCATGCTCGGCGCCGATGGTGTCGGCTATTGCAGCGATATCACGCGTTGTGTGCATATCGGCGAGCCATCGAACGAGTTTGCCGACCTCTACGCGGTTCTGCACGAGGCCCAAGCGGCGTCGGTGCGGGCGGCCACCGTCGGCACGCCGTGCGAGGAGGTCGACGCAGCGGGTCGGCGCGTGATCGAGGCAGCGGGGTACGGCGAGTTCTTCATCCATCGCACCGGGCACGGCATCGGCGTCGAGGCTCACGAAGATCCATACATCGTGGCGGGCAACACCACGCCGCTTGCACAGGGTCACGCGTTCTCGATCGAGCCGGGCATCTACATCCCCGGCAAGTTCGGGGCGCGCCTCGAGGACATCGTGGTTGCCACCGAAGCCGGCCCCGATGCGCTCAACCGTGTCGACCACCACCTCGCGGTCGTCGACCGTTGACGCCACGGCTCCGCTTCACATTGCCGGTTTCACCAAGACCTTGCACTGCTCGGTGGGTTGCTTGAGCTCGGCGAACGCGGCGGCGAAACCGTCGAGACCGACCGTGCCGGTGATGAACGAATCGATGGGCAAGCGGCCCTGTCCGAGCAGGTCGATCGTGATCGCGAAATCCTGACGGCGGTAGTACACGACAAACAGCAACGTGAGTTCTTTGATGAGCGCGAGCACCGGCACGAAGGTGTCGGGCTTGGTGCACACGCCGGCCACGATGAGCTTGCCGTGCACCGCCGTCGCGTTCACGCACGTCGCGATCATGCCTGGCGTGCCGACGCATTCGAACACCACCGGGTACGCGCGGTCGAACGTGGTGGTGCTCGGATCGATCACCGCAGTGGCGCCCACGCGCAATGCCGTCGCCCGGCGATGCGCGACCGGATCGCTCACGACCACCTCTCGGGCGCCGTGGTGACGCGCCCAAAGCGCGACCGCCAGGCCGACCGGGCCGCCTCCGACGATGAGCACGTCATCGCCGGGTTCGATCGCCGCCCGCGCAACAGCATGTAAGCCAACGGCGAGCGGCTCGACAAGTGCGCCCGCATCGAACGTGATCGGCTCGGGGAGCACGAACGTCTCGCGCGCCGCCACGCGGACGAACTCGGCATAGGCGCCTGGTGAGCCGCCGACGCCGACCATGTCGACGCGTTGACAATGCGCGACGTCGCCCGTGACGCAGGCCGGGCAAACGCCGCAACCGATTAACGGCAGCGCGCTGACGCGCGCGCCCTCACGCCAGTTGTCGACATCGGCGCCAACTGCAACGACCTCGCCGCAGAACTCGTGACCCATCACGAGCCCAACGGGCATGTTGTCGACGGCCTTGAGGTCGCTGCCGCAGATGCCGCAGGCCTGCACGCGTAGCACCAACTCGCCCGGTCCGGGCGACGGGTCCGCCACGTCAACGATGTCGAAGCTGTGTTCCGCGTTGACGACTGCTGCACGCATCGTTGCTCCTCAGACCTTGACCACGGCGCCACCGTTGACGTCGAGGATCGTGCCGGTGATGAAGCTCGATTCTTGCGAAGCCAAGAACAGCACCGCGTTCGCGACGTCCTCGCTGCGACCGTGGCGTTTGAGCAGCTGGGCCTCGCGGTAGTGCGACCAGAAGATGCCGTCTTCGCCGAGCCAGCCCTCGAACTTGTCGGTGAGTATTCGGCCGGGTCGCACGGCGTTGACGCGAATGTCGTGTTCGCCACCACGACCCGCCAAGTGCACCGTGAGCCCTTCCATTGCCGCCTTGGCCGCTTGGTATCCCGCGCCCGGTTGGAAGCCGCCCATCTTGTCGAGCTGGTCCTTGCCGATCGCCATCCATGCCGACAACGACGTGATGGCCACGATTGATCCGCTGCCGCGCGCGACCAAGTGCGGCCACGCGGAGCGGCACACGTAAAGCATGCCGTTGAGATTGAGGTCCACGATGGCGTCGAACGCGTCGGTCGGCTCATTCGGCCACGGATTGCCCGTGCCCGTGCCCGCGTTCGATACCACGATGTCGAGCGCGCCGAACGTGGCGACCGTGTCGGCCACGAAGGCTTCGACCGCTTGCTCGTCGGTGACATTGCACACCGAGAATCTCGCGCGGCCGCCCGCGTCGTTGACCGCGGCCTCGACGCTGCGGCCGGCGTCTTCGCTCCGCGCGCAGAAGGCGACCATGGCACCTTCGGAGGCGAAGCGTTCGACGATCGTCTTGCCGATACCGGTGGAGCCACCGGTGACGAGTGCGATCTTGCCGTCGAGCCTGAGCCGTGTTGTCTGCACGCCCGGATCATAGGAGGCGAGCCGCAGGCGAGCTGACCGACCGATACAGAAGGCGAACCGTCCCGCTGGTACAGAGGGCGAGCCGACCCACCGATACAGTCTCGGCCGTGATTCGACTCGACGCCGCCACCGTGTTGTTGCAGTGGTCCGTCGGCGGGTTGTTCTTCCTCTGGATCACGACGCGCCGCCGCGAGGTGGGCCTTGGTTACGGCTGGTTGTTACGCGGTGTGTTCGCGTTCTTCGCGGTCGGTGCGCTCATCGTCGGGATCTTGTTTCGCACGGTTGTGGTGCGCGAGGTGTCGTCATCGCTTGTCGTCGCGGCCTCGCTCGCCGCGCTCATCGTGTCGATCGCGCGTCGACGCGCGGGCGTGAGCGGTCAACGAGAGGTGGTCGAGCGCCGGACATCGCGCGTCTCGGCCATGACCGGTATCGACCGTGAGCAGCAGGTGTTCGATGCCGCGGCGCGTGAGTTCCCGCCGATCGTCGATCTGATCGCCCCGGCAGTCGGCCTGGTCGGTCTCGTCGCGGCGGGCGTCGACGCGGGCCACCCGATCATGTTGTCGATAGCGCGCGTGGTGGTGGGCGCATTGTTTCTCGGCGCGGTCATCGACGCGATGCTCCTCGGTCACTGGTACTTGGTGCAGCCGGGGCTCGCCCGTTCGCCGATTCTCGAACTCGTGCGGTGGAACGCGTTCGTGTGGCCTCTCGAGCTTGGCGTGCTGTTGTGGCCGACGGGCATGGCGTCGGTGTTGAGCGGCCGCATCGACGATCACTACAACGGACTGCTCGGGTGGTTCTGGGTTGCCTGCGCGGTTGCGACGATCATCCTGATCGGGGTCACCCGCGCGGCACTCCGAGAACGCGCCTATTCGGCCGTCATGGCCGCGACTGGCCTGCTCTACCTCGCGATCCTGACTGCGTTCGGCATGGACCTTGTCGCCCGCGCCCTGCTCGCCTGAGCGCACCGCCGGGTGTGGTGAACAATCGATGGTGCGAAGTACCCTGATCAGCCGTACGGCTCACCTCGGGAGGATGCATGGCACGGGCCATCTGGAGCGGGTCGATCAGTTTCGGCCTCGTCAACATTCCCGTGAAGTTGTATGCCGCCGTGTCGCGCAAGAACGTGAGCTTCAACCAGATCGATCGGCGTACGGGTGCACGCGTCAAGCAGAAGCGTGTGTCGGCCGTCGACGGCACCGAGGTGTCCTACGACGACATCGTGAAGGGGTACGAGCTGGCATCCGGTGAGTACGTCACGATCAGCGATGAAGAACTGGCCGCCCTCGACCCGGCGGCCGCGCGCACGATCGACATCCTCGAGTTCGTGGACCTCGCCGACATCGATCCGCTCTACTACGACTCGGCCTACTACCTCGTCCCCGACGAAGCGACCGCCAAGCCGTACAAGTTGCTCGCCACCGCTATGGAGGAGTCCGGCAAGGTCGGTATCGCGCGATTCGTGATGCGCACCAAGCAGTACCTTGCCGCGGTGCGCCCCAAGGACGGTCGCCTGCTGTTGTCGACGATGGTGTATGCCGACGAGATCGTGCACCCCGAGGAGATCGGCGTGTTCGATGCACTCAACCGCGTCGAGCTCACCGAGCGCGAGCTCGCAATGGCCGGCCAGCTCATCGGCTCGCTCGCCGAGGAATTCGTACCCGACAAACACCACGACACCTATCGACAATCGGTGCTCGAACTCATCGAGCGCAAGGCGGCCGGCGAGACCGACCTCGTGCCGATCGCTTCAGCGCCGAGCAACGACAAGGTGGTCGATCTTCTCGCCGCGCTCGAGGCCAGCGTGAGGGCCGCCAAGGATGCGCGGGTGCGCCATCCCGCTGCGCGTACCGACACGGTCACGCTTGTGGCGACCGACGATGAGGACACGCCCATGGCTGACGCCAAGAAGCCGGCGCGCAAACGCAAGTCCGCGTAGCGCGCGATGGCGGCGCCCGCTGATCGCACGGCCGTAGAGGTCGACGGCCGCCAGTTGGTCGTGTCGAACCTGGGCAAGGTGCTCTATCCCATGGTCGGCTTCACCAAGGCTGACGTTATCGACTACTACGTGCGCATCGCGCCATTGATGCTGCCGCACATTCGCGGTCGCGGCGTCACGTTGCGTCGGTGGCCCAACGGTGTCACCGGCGAATCGTTCTTCGAGAAGCGATGCGCATCGCATCGCCCCGCGTGGTTGCCGACTGCGGTCGGGCCGGGTGACCGCGGTGGCACGATCAACTATTGCTGTCTCGACGAAGTCGCCGCGCTGGCGTGGAGCGCCAACATGGCCGCGCTGGAGATTCATGCACCCATGGCCCGCGGTGACGACATCGAATCGCCGACGATGGTGGTCTTCGATCTCGACCCTGGCGCGCCGGCCACGGTGGTCGAATGTTGCGCGGTTGCGCTCGAGATCCACGACGTGCTCGACGCGCTCGGCCTCGAACTTTGGGCCAAGACCAGCGGATCGAAAGGCCTCCAGCTGTACCTGCCGCTCAACACGCCACATACGCATGAACATGCATCGTCGTTCGCGCTCGCGATGGCGCAGCTGATGCAACGTCGTCGACCCAAGGACGTCGTGTCGGTGATGGCGAAAGCAGCGCGCGGTGGCAAGGTCTTCATCGACTGGTCACAGAATTCGCGTCACAAGACCACCGTGGCGGCGTACTCCTTGCGTGGCAAGGACCGGCCGACGGTGTCGACGCCATTGACCTGGGACGAGGTTGCCGCCGGCGCGCAAGGTGAGCCTCTCGACTTCACCGCACGTGAGGTGCTCGAACGTGTGGCGATGATGGGTGATGTGTTCGCACCGACAGCGACGCTGGCGCAGACGCTGCCGACGTCGGCGTAGCGTGCCAGCTATGACTGCTCGTGCGTTTCCCGGCCGGAACCTGGTTACGCGCGTGCGCTACAAGGGTCGCGACATGCGCTACCACGCGTTGTTCGATGTGCTTCGTGCCCATTGCTCCGGTGATGTGCTCGATGTCGGTGGCGGCAAGTTTGTGTCGACGGTTATCGACGCCGGAGTCGACTTCGCCCGCTGGACGGTGGTCGAGCCGAGCGCTGATGACCTTCCGGTGGTCGACGATCCACGGGTGCGCGCGGTTGTGGGCGACGGTTGCGCGCTCGAGTTCGCGGACGCGTCGTTCGACACCGTGTTGTCGATTCAGGTGCTCGAGCATGTGTTCGAGCCCATCCGCATGTTCGAGGAGTTGGTTCGCGTTGCGCGGCCAGGTGCCGCGATCGTGGTGATGGCACCTCAGACTGCCAACCTCCATCACGTTCCTCACCACTATCAGAACCTCACCCGATACTGGCTCGAAGAAGCAGCGCGGCGCGTCGACGCCGATGTCGTTGACTACCGTGCGATGGGCGGCGCCTGGTCGACCACGGCGTCGCGACTCTTGTTGCAGTACCCCGCGGCGTTCGGTGTTGACGGCTACCACCATCGCGGCGTGCGTCGCGGTTGGAAGTTCTGGGCGTTGTTCCCCCTTGGCGTATTGACGAGCATGGTGACATTCCCGCTCGCCATGGTGCTGTCGCTCGGCGACCTCGAAGAGGAAGCGAACAACCACTTGCTGGTCCTGCGCAAGCGCTAGTGCATCCCCGCATTGGTTCCTAGAAGAGTGAGGAACCGCCCAGGTGCACAACCCTTCAAGGCTCACAAGAATCCGTCAACCCATCGGTTGCTGAACGCTCATCGCGCCTTTGCCATCTCTTTGCGGTGTTCACCAAGCCTTGGCTCAATCCGCGGCCCCGCGATGCCGTTCTTCCTGATAGTTGTTCCATCGGGCAGAAAGACCAAGGTGTCTGGATATGCAACGAAAGATGGTGGTCGCCTCCGCGATCGCTGCATCGTCGATGCTCAGCACGAGCGCTTTCGCGTTGGTGGTCGCCTCCGGTAGTAGCGGTGGCGGGGCGAGCGCGGCCGCCTCGATCACTGATCCGTCGACATCGGTCGTCGTCGAACGTGTCTTCGATGACACCTATGTCGTGGTCGGCACCGCGCCGGGTGCCGTCGCGGCACGGCGCGACGCGCCAGTGACCACGGCGCGCGACACCGGTCCTGTGGCGACCGCGCCTCCCTCGTCGGCTCCATCGTCGACGACCACCTCCGTGCTCGCCGCGGGTCCCGCAAGCACGACCCAGCCGGTCCGGCAACCGACGTCCACCGTGACGACGCTGCCGACGACGACCACGGTCGAGCCGACCAAAGTACCTTCGGGCCCCACAACGACGGTGGCCTCGCAGAGTGCCACCTACACCTCGGCCGGTGGCTCATTCACCTTGCAGTGGACGCCGACCACCATGCACGTGACGGCGACGCACCCGAATAGTGGCTTTGCTGCCTCGGTCGAGGGCGCCGGTTCCGAGATCCACGTCGTGTTCACTTCCGACGACCGCGACATCGAGATCACGGTCATGCTCGTCGCGGGCTCACCACGGGTGAGAGGACTCTGACAATGAACCACGGGGACATCACCGAGACGATCGTGTTGCAGCCAATCGCGAATGCGCCACTGGCGCCGCCACCGGTTCGTCTTGGGCGGACCAGACGACGCCACCCGGCGATGGCCAGCCGCATCATCGCGACCGGCGTCAGCGGCACCGCCTTCTTCGGCAGCGTTGCGGGCATCGCCGCCAACCCGCCGACCTGGTCGCCGAAGTCGGCCACCAGTGCAGCCAGCGCGACCGCAAACGACGCGACGACGACCGCCGTGCCTACCAGCATTGTCATTGAGCATGTAGCGCGCACGTTCTACGTCGATCAAGCCGGCAACCCCGTGGCGCCGCCGACCTCCACCTCCGCGCCCGTCGCCGCGGCCGCGGTGCCCGACACTGTTGCGGCCGCGCGCAAGGCCGTCGGAACTGCACCGGCCGGTGCAGTCGCGGCGCCGCCGACGTCGGTCGCGAGGGCGGCCGCGCCTTCGGTCACCACCGCACCCGCACCCGGTGGTGCTCCCGCGACCACCGCAGCTCCGACCGCTCCTACGCCGACTGCTCCGCCAGCCCCCGTTTCGACGGCACCGCCGACCACGGCCGCGCCCGCGCCGAAGCCGACCACACCGCCGACCACCGTGCCGGTGTGTAAGACCAGTAAGCCGTGCTAGCACCGAGCGGAGCCGCCCCGACAACACTGGCCGCAACGTGGGCGCAACGGCGATTTGCCGCGATGGGTTCGGTGGTCGAGCTCCTGGTGTGGGCGACGGATCCCGAGCCCTTGGCCGATTGGGCATGGGTCGAGATCGAACGATGCGAGGCGAGCTGGTCACGCTTTCGGCCCCAGAGCGATCTGTGCGCGTTGAATGCGCGCGCCGGCCGCGGGCCGTTGGCCGTGTCGCCGTTGCTATGGGACGCGTTGGAGCGGGCCCGCATCGCGCATCGCGACACCGATGGCTGGTTTGATCCAACGGTGCTCGGGAGTTTGATCGAGCTTGGCTACAACCGGAGCTTTCCCTTCGGCGACACGATCGGTGAGCGGCGCGATTTTTCGTACCCAGTGCCGGGTTTCGCCAAGGTTCAGTTCGACGGCGCCTCGCAGTCGGTAGAGGTTCCCGCCGGGTGTGGCATCGATCTCGGCGGTATCGGCAAGGGCCTGGCCGCGGACCGGGTCATCGACGGTCTGTTGGCACGCGGCGCCATCAGTGCGTGCGTGGGCATGGGCGGCGACGTTCGTGTCGGTGGCCCCGGTCCTGATAGCGACGACGCGTGGGACATCGCGATAGAGGACCCGCGCGACGGGCGACGCACTTTTCGCTTTCCGCTGGTCGACGAAGCGCTCGCGCAATCGTCGACCCTGGTGCGTCGATGGCGTCATGGCGACCGTGATGTGCACCACCTGATCGATCCACAGACAGGCGACGCGTCGCGTTCGGAAGTGCTGTGTGCTGTCGTCACCGAGCGCGAGGCATGGCGCGCCGAGACGCTCGCGAAGGCAGCGCTGCTCGCGGGCGTCGATGCTGGTATCGCTCTCATCGAGCGAGCAGGTGCCGATGGATGGTTGTTGTGCGAGGACGGTGTCGTGCACGCGACGCGCCATGTCGCCGATCTTGCATGGTCCAACCCACCGAGGCGGGAGACAGAAGCGGAGGCCGCCGCATGCTCGCCGCACTAGATCCCAAAATGTCGTGGTACGTCGCGCGGGCCGCCGGGTTGGTGGCGTGGTGCATGTGCAGTGTGTCGGTGATCTGGGGACTGCTCGTGTCGAGCCGACTCGTGCGGCGGCGAGGCGCGCCAGCCTGGTTGCTCGATCTCCATCGCTACCTCGGCACGCTGGCGATGGTGTTCACCGCAATCCATCTCGCAGGGCTGTGGTTCGACGACTACGTGACATTCAACCTCCGCCAGCTGTTCGTTCCCTTGGCTGACACGTATCGACCGGTTGCCGTCGCGTGGGGTGTGGTCGCGTTCTACTTGCTCGTCGCGATTCAGCTGTCGTCCTGGTTCATGCGTCGCCTACCGCGGCGGGTGTGGCACGCCATCCACCTCACGTCGATTCCGCTCACTGTGCTCGCTACGTTGCACGGCTTCACCGCTGGTGCGGATCGATCAAACCTGATCGTGATCAGCGTGGCGTTGGTGATGGGCTCGATCATCGTGTTTCTGACCGGCTCGCGCGTTGCCGCCAAGCGTGCCGCAACACCTCGCGCGCGTCGTATCGCAGGCGCCTCGGGAGTGGCGGTATCGGTGTCAGCCGAGCGCGGCGGCGACGCTCGTACGCAGGGCATTGAGCGAGCCCGCGAGAGCGTCGCGCGTCGACAACACCGGGTCGATGGGTTGCCATTGGAAGCCAAGACCGGGATCGTCCCACCGGCAGGCGTACTCGTCGACGGGATCGATGGCGCGCGATGACGACAACGCGTGCACGGCATCAGTGACAAACCACAAAGCGTAGGCCACCCCGGCCGGTAATCGAACCGCGGAGAGAGCAGCGTTACCGCCGAGCTCGACGGTCACGCTGCGGCCGTATGTCGGCGAGGCGGGTCGCGCATCGTGCAAGCCCAGTAAGGCTTCGCCGTCGACCAACGATACGTGGGCGGCGGTCGACGGATGCGCATAGGTGCCGCGGAGCACGCCGCGTTGTGAACGGACCACGATCGTCTGGGCGAGTGTTCCCGGCCCCGCTTGCGGCGCATCGCGGTGCGCGAATGATTCCCAACCTCGCACGTCGTCGCGGCGTTCGCGTTGGCCGCCACCGACGCCGGACAACGCCAGCAGGCGGCTGTCGATCGCGTCCGGGCTCATGGGCGGCGACCATACCCGCATCCGGCTGCGAACCGAAAATGGCGGAGCTGTCGGTCGGATCTTCTCGCGGGGTCAGCGCACGGTCGGGAGTACAGTGCCGCCAGTGGGGGAGAACGACATGTACACACATCTGCTCGCGCCGGGCAACATTGGCACGCTCGCGTTACGGAATCGGATCGTGATGGCGCCAATGGGCGACTGTCTGTCGAACACCGATGGCACGGTCAGTGACAACCAAGCGGCCTACTTCGAGGCACGCGCCCGCGGTGGTGCGGGCATGTTGCTCGTCGGCTCGGTATCCGTTTCGTACCCGTATGGCTCGTTCGATGAGCGCCAAACTGCCGCGTCGGACGACAGTTTCCTGCCGGGCCTCATCGACCTGACGACGCGCGTGCATCGCCACGGTGGCCGCATTGCCGCGCAGATCACCCACAACGGTCAGATGTCGCTGTTCGATACGGCGAATGGTCGGCCGATGCTCGTCCCGGCGGTGCCGAAGCCAGCAAAGCCCGATCACATCATGAGCATGGTCACCGAGGCCGAGGTCGGCGCCATGATGTGGGCGTTCACACAGCCCACTTCTCGCGTCGAGTACCAGATCGCCACCGAGCGCGATCTCGCATGGGTGGTCGAGCGATTCGTCGACACGGCCGAGCGATGCCAGCGTGCGGGTTTCGATGGCGTCGAGTTGCACGCAGGTCATGGCTATCTGATTGACGAGTTCCTGACGCCGTCGATGAACACACGAACCGATGGCTGGGGTGGCGAGGTCGAAAACCGCGCGCGGCTGCTGGTCGATATCATCCGCGCGATTCGCGCGCGGCTGGGCCACGAATACCCCCTGTGGATTCGCATCAACGCGGTCGAGCATCACAAGCCGAACGGCGAGACGTTCGACGAGCAACTGCGCGTCATCGACCTCGCCGTCGCTGCGGGCATCGACGCCGTGCATCTCACGGCCTACGCGAGCACCGACGTCGCAACCGGCCCCACCGACGGCTATGCGCCCCACACGTTTACGAAGGACGCGCCGGGTTCACTGACCGAGTACGCGCGGGTCGTGCGCGCTCGCGTCAACGTCCCCGTCATCACGTTCGGTCGGATGGAGCCTGACGAGGCTGAGGCGGTGTTAGCCGAGGGCAAGGCCGATTTCATCGTGATGGGTCGCAAGCTGCTCGCCGATCCGGATTTGCCGAACAAGCTGGCCGCAGGTCGTAGCGACGACATCCGGCCCTGCATTTACCAATACCGCTGCATCGGCAACATCTTCGTGCGCGACTCCG
Source organism: Actinomycetota bacterium (assembly GCA_043738925.1). Lineage (GTDB taxonomy): Bacteria > Actinomycetota > Acidimicrobiia > Acidimicrobiales > WLNW01 > WLNW01. The sequence continues at coordinate 6,556 of JAYUFA010000367.1, read as the reverse complement.
TGCACTGCGTCGGCAACGCGCAAACCGGTCGCGAACATGACCTCGCTCTGAGTGCTGCGCCACATCCGAAGCGAGTACTCGTTGTCGGCGGCGGACCCGCCGGTCTCGAGACGGCGCGCGTGCTCGCGGGGGTCGGCCACCAGGTCGAACTGTGGGAAGCGGGCGCACGCCTCGGTGGCATGCTCGTGCATGCGGGCGCGGCCGATCCGTTGCTCGACCGCTACCTCGGGTGGCTGATACGTCAGGCCGAACAAGCCGGTGTCACGTTCAAGCTCGGCGTCCGCGGAGATGCTTCCGCGGTGCTCGCCGCGAAGTTCGACGAGGTCGTCGTGGCCACCGGCGGATCATGGGGCCGTCCCGTGGTGCCCGGTGCCGATCTCGGTCACGTGTTCACGGTGCCTCAGCTTGCTGCATGGCTGCACGACGACGGCGATGCGGTCGGCGCTCGTGTCGTCGTGCTCGGTGGCGGCAAAGCCGGTTTGTCGCTTGCCGATCTCTGTCGTCGTCGCGGTCGTGAGGTGAGCGTGGTCGAGCCGACGCACGTGTTCGGGGTCGAGCTCGGGTTGCCGGGGCGGTTTCGTCTCGTGGCCGATGCCGAGGCCAACGGCATCGAGCTGGTGGCGCGCGCAACAGTGGAAAGTATCGAGCCGGGCGCTGTCGTCGTGCGTGTTGACGACGCCCCCCGAACCATTGCGGCCGACACCGTCATCATCGCGTCGTGCATCACGCCCGCACCGGGTCTCTCCGACGCGTTGCGCATCCAGGGCATCAAAGCTCATGTGGCCGGTGATTGCCATCAGGTGGCACGCATCGAGGGCGCCAACCTTGACGCCGCCGCCATCGCGCTCACGCTCTCCGTTTAGAGGATGCGCCGATAGGCGCATCCGACCCATCAACACCATCGTTGATCTCGCCTGGAACAGGCGAGATGTCGAGGGCACGCCAGCGACGCTTCACCTATCCGCGCGAGTCCTTAGCCAGAAGCGGGGAAGGGGGCGGGGGGCGCGGGAGGCGCCGCCACGATCGATATGCCGGTCGGACGGAGGAACCGCTTCTCGATCAGTTCATAGCTGAGCGCGGCGAGCGCGATGCCCACTGCGGCGAGCGTGACCGTCAGCGTGTATCGATTCGTGAGGTGCGCGCGCAGCACCAGCAGCGCCGGGTAGTGGAACAGATAGATGCCGTAGGACACCTTCCCCACGTAGACCAAGGGTGCCCACGACAACACGCGGTGCACGATCGACGCTTCACGCGTCACGACGTACCCGACCAGCACGAGCGTGGCGAGCGCGGTCACGGTGAACCCGCCGAGGAAGAGCCGTTTCGGAAACCCGTGCTGGTCCATGCCGATCGCGCTCAGCTGGAACGCAACGAGTGATGTGACGGCCACCCCCACGGCCGTCGGCGAGGTCAGGCGGCGGACAGCCGCATCGGCAAACCGGCTGCGATCTGCGTCGGCGAGTACGAACGCGACGGCCACACCGAACACGATGGGCTCGAACCGCGTGGCGTACAGCGCAAAGCCGTGTCCGTTCGTGCCGCCGATCGCGAGAAACACCACGGCGCGCAGCACGGACACGCCGAGGGCGAACGCGACGACCTTGCCCGTGTGATCGCGCGGTCTACCGCGGCGCAGCAAGGCGATGAGCACCACGGGGAACAAGAGGTAGAACTGCTCCTCGACCGCGAGTGACCACGTGTGCTGCATCGCCGAATCCGGCGCGAGTTTCCACAAGACGTCCATCGTGTAGGTGAGCGACACGCCGACCGCCAGCACGGTCTTGTGCGGCGAGAAATCGGCACGACCGATGAGCGCCAAAGCGCCCGCCGCGGTGATCCAGAGCGCGGGGAGCAGGCGTCGAAATCGGCGCGCGTAGAACGCGCGCAAGGCGATGGTTCCGGTGCGCTGGTGCTCGCGCACGAGGATGGTCGCGATCAAATATCCACTGACCGCGAAGAACATGTCGACGCCGAGTTGGCCGAGTGGCAGGACGCCGCCGTGGAACGCGACGACTGCGAGCACGGCGACCGCGCGAAGGCCGTCAAGCGCCGGGATACGCGCCGCACGCCCGGGGTTCATGGCGCAATCATCGGCCGCGCGACATTCGAATCAACCGGATGGTGAAGAACAAGCCACGACGCGCCGCATTTCAGCGCGCGACGAAGTACTTCGCCCGGGGGTGGTGGCAGATGAGCGCGGAGGTAGTCTGCTCGGGCTGATACTGCCAGCTGGTGTCCTCGCCGCAAAAAACACCGATGCGGTCGGCGCCGAGTAACTCGGCGACCTTGGCGTTGTCCTCGAGGTCGGGGCACGCGGGGTAGCCCCATGAGTAGCGACCGCTGCGGTACTGCTGGCGAAACAACCCGGCGATGCTCGGGCCGTCTTCGTCCGCGAAGCCCCATTCCTCGCGGATGCGTCGATGCCAGTACTCGGCCAACGCTTCCGCCATCTCGACGCCAATGCCGTGAAGCAGGAGGTAGTCGTGGTATTTGTTCGCCGCGAACAACGCCGCGGTCTCCTCGCTGACGCGTTCGCCCATCGTGACGATGTGGAACGCCGCGTAGTCGACCTGGCCCGAGGCGACAGGGCGGAAGAAGTCGGCGATGCAAAAGTACGGCGCCTTCTTCTGGCGCGGGTACGTGAACCGCGTACGTTCGGCGGTGCGTGACTCGTCGGTCCAAACCACCAAGTCGTTGCCGTCGCCGTTCGCCGCGAAGTAGCCGTAGGCGACCTGCGGTACGAGCAGGTTCTGTGCTTTCGCCTCGGCGAGTTGCGCGCGCAGGGTGGGGCGTATGCGGGCTTTGAACTCTTCGTCGTTCTCGGTGCCCTCGGGACGGAACTGCCATTGGTTACGAAACAGCGCCGTCTCGTTGATGTACGCGGCGATGTCGTCGAGCGCAAGGCCCTTGATGATCTTGGCGCCGACGAACGGCGGCACGAAGACGCGGTTGTCGGTCTCGACCTCGGGCGAACGCCGGGGAATATCGGCAGGGTCAATCACCGCAGCTGCCGAACGCGCCGGCAGGTTACGCCCACCGGGCGTGCGGCCCCACGTGGGGTCATCGGTACCGTTGCGCTTCATGTCCATCAGGCGGTCCATCACGTTGAGGCCCTCGAACGCGTCCTTGCCGTAGAACACGCGGCCCTCGTATACCTCGCGCAGATCGCGTTCGACATACGTGCGCGTGAGCGCCGCCCCGCCGAGTAACACCGGTATCTCGGCCAGCTTGCGCGCGTTCAGCTCATTGAGGTTGTCGCGCATGATGAGCGTGCTCTTCACGAGCAGGCCGCTCATGCCGATGGCGTCGGCGCCTACTTCAAGCGCGCGGTCGATCATCTCGGTGATGGCGATCTTGATGCCGAGGTTGTGCACCTCGTAGCCGTTGTTGGTGAGGATGATGTCGACGAGGTTCTTGCCGATGTCGTGCACATCGCCCTTCACCGTGGCGAGCACGAGCTTCCCTTTTGCATTACTGCCAGCGGACTTCTCCATGTGCGGTTCGAGATACGCGACCGCCATCTTCATGGTCTCGGCCGACTGCAACACGAACGGCAGTTGCATCTCGCCCGTGGAGAACAGCTCACCGACCACCTTCATACCCGCGAGCAACGTATCGTTAATGATGTCGAGTGCCGGTGTGGTGCTCAGCGCCGTTTCGAGGTCGGTGTCGAGGCCGTCGCGATCGCCGTCGATGATGCGTTGCGACAGACGCCGTTCGACAGTCCAATCGCTACGATCTTCGACAACTGCGGTGTGCACCTTGACGTCGGCGAAGACCTCGAGCAGCTTCTGTAGTGGGTCGTACCCAGGGTCGGTGTGGTCGCCGCCCGCGACACCGCGGCGGTCGTAGACGAGGTCAAGGCATACGTCGCGCTGCTCGGCCGGAACCTTGGCCAACGGAACGATCTTGGCCGCGTGCACAATCGCGGAGTCGAGACCGTTGCGTACGCATTCCGCGATGAACACGCTGTTCAACACGTGACGCGACGCGGGCGACAAACCGAACGAAACGTTCGACACCCCGAGGGTGGTGAACGCGCCGGGGATTTCGGCCTTGATGCGGCGGATCGCCTCCATGGTGGCCATCGCGTCGCCGCGGAGGCTGTCATCGCCGGTCGAGAGCGGAAACGTCAACGCGTCGAAGATGAGATCGCTTGCTTCGAGACCATAACGGTGCACAGCGAGATCGTGAATGCGATGCGCTATGCGCATCTTCCACTCGACATCGCGCGCTTGGCCCTCTTCGTCGATCAGCAAACAAATGACGGCGGCGCCATATTGCTTGGCGAGCGTGAACACGCGATCGAGCCGCGAGCCTTCGGCCTCGCCATCCTCGAGGTTGGCGGAGTTGAGGATGGCCCGGCCGCCGATGTGTTGCAGACCCGCCTCGACAACTTCGGGTTCGGTCGAGTCGAGTACCAACGGCGCGGCAACCTGTGTGGCGAAGCGTGACGCGAGCTCATGCATGTCGGCGGTGCCGTCGCGGCCCACGTAGTCGACACACAGGTCGAGCACGTGGGCGCCCTCCTTGACCTGGTCGCGCGCCATCTGCAAGCAGGTGTCCCAATCGCCTGCGAGCATCGCATCGCGGAACTTGCGCGAGCCGTTGGCATTGGTGCGCTCGCCGATGATGAGGAACGACGTGTCCTGCTCGAATGGCACGAGCGAGTAGATCGAGGTGGCGCCGGCTTCGTGTTGAGGAGCCCGCGCCGCGGGAGTGAGGTTCTTGCAGCGATCGATCACCGCTTTGATATGAGCGGGCGTGGTGCCGCAGCAACCGCCGATCACGGTCACACCGAGATCGGTGACGAAGCGCTCGAGGAAATCGGCGAGCTGCTCGGGCGTCAGGTCGTAGTGCATGTGGCCGTCGACCACTGACGGCAGGCCCGCATTCGGAAGACACGAGATCGGGATGCGGCTGTGCTGCGAGAGCACGCGCAAGTGCTCGCCCATTTCGGCAGGTCCTGTCGCGCAGTTGATGCCGATGACATCCGGGCCGAGTGGCTCGAGCGCCGCGAGCGCCGCCTGGATCTCGGTGCCGGGCAACATGCGCCCGGTCAGCTCGATGGTGACCTGCAGTTGGATGGGCACGGTGCGACCGGCATCGGCCATGGCATCTCGAGCACCCGCAATGGCGGCCTTGCAGCCAAGGAGATCGAACTGGGTCTCGATGAGGAGAAGGTCGACGCCACCTTCGAGCAAGCCCTGCGCATGGCGGCGGTAGGACGCGCGTAATTCGTTGTACGTGATCTGACCGAGCGACGCGAACTTGGTGCCCGGCCCCATCGAACCCGCGACCCAAACGCCGTACTCGTCGGCGACTTTGCGGGCGATGCGCGCATTGGCCCGCGTGATCTCGATGTCGCGCTCGGCCATCGAATATTCCGCAAGCGGGATCGAGAACGACCCGAACGTGTTCGTCTCGATGACATCGACACCGAGTTCGCAGTAGGTGCGGTGGAAGCGTTCGATGACATCGGGCCGGGTGATGCCGAGGTACTCGTTGCAGCCTTCAAGATCGGGTCCGCCGAAGTCATCTGCAGTGAGGTCCTGCTCTTGCAACCACGTGCCTGTGGCACCGTCGTAAATGACGACGCGGTTGCGTACGGCTTCGAGAAAGGTCTCACCCATATGCCGAGGCTACCGGTGGCCCATCGCGGGTCGGCCGAATATCGGGGGAGCGCAGCTGTCGCAGCTAGGCTCCTCGACGAATGAAGATCTATACGCGGACAGGCGACGACGGTACGACCGGACTGTTTTACGGCGGCCGAGTGCCCAAAGACAGCGAGCTGCCGACCGCATATGGCAGTGTCGACGAAGCGCAAGCGTTCCTCGGGTTGGCCCGCGCCGAAGCGGGCGACACCGAGCTCGGTCACATTCTGCTCGGGTTGGCGCGCGACCTCTATGTGCTCATGGCTGAGCTTGCAACTGCGCCGGCCAATCGCCACAAGCTCGTCGACGGATCATCACGCACGACGAAGGCAATGGTTGATGCGCTCGAGCCGCTGATCGATGACGCCACGAGTCGTTTCGCGATGCCCACCGAGTTCGTCATCCCCGGCGGCACGCGCGCCGGCGCGTTGCTCGATGTCGCGCGCACGGTGGTGCGCAGAGCTGAGCGCGCTTCGTTGACCGCGATCGACGAGTCGTCGTTCGCGGTCATGTATTTGAACCGCTTGTCGGATCTGCTGTGGGCGCTCGCCCGATGCCAGGACGGCTCGGTCATTCTGGCGAAGGATGCTCCGCCGTCGACTACCTCCTCGTGAAAGGTTCTCCATGACCATCTCGTTCAGCGCTGCCGCCAAGGCGCCCGCGGGTGCTGTTGTCGTTCTCGGCATCTACGCCGACCGGACCGACTCGCGCCCCGCCGATCTCGACTGGGCCGCCATCGAGGCGCGTGGTTTCGAGCCGAAGCCCGGCCAAGTGCAGGTCGTCGATAGCGCAGGTCGCGGCAGCGGGCTCACCGCGGTCGTCGGCCTCGGCAACGCAGGCGAGCTCGATACGAACGTCTTGCGGCGCATTGGCGTAGCGATCGGTCGCGGTTTGCGCAAGCA